>NZ_RZQI01000644.1:0-3477 GCF_003998335.1 Mesorhizobium sp. M7A.F.Ca.CA.002.05.1.1
CGTCAGGACCATCTGGTGGCACTGTCCCGGCGTCATCGAGACACGCCAGACCGGTTTCTCGCTGTTGTCGGCGAAGGGCCTGCAATCGCGTACATCGCGCCAGATCAGCCGTGAAGCGTCACCGGCAATCTCCTGCAGCGGCCCAGCCTTGCCGAGCAGCGTTTTCAGCGCGGCGATGCGGTAGGCGACGGACGGGCCGAAGCCTTCGACACGCAGCAGCGTCGCGGCCTCACCGCCGAGACTGCCGCCGGCGACACGCGCGGCGATCCGCTCGGGCAGATGGGCGGCACTCGACACTTCAGCACTCGAGCCAAGCGCCAGGGCCATGGCGCTTGCTGCCGCATCGTCGAGCAGGCCACGAATGGCGAGCGTGACTTCGGCCTCGGCTGCCGGCAGCACCTTGAAGGTGACGTCGGTGAACACAGCCAGCGTGCCCCAGCTGTTGGCCATCAGCTTGGACATGTCATAGCCGGTGACGTTCTTGACCACGCGGCCGCCCGACTTGAAGGCTTCGCCACGACCGGACACCACATTGATGCCCAGGACATGATCGCGCGCCGCGCCCGCCTTGAGCCGGCGCGGACCGGAGAGGTTCGCGGCGAGCACGCCGCCGATCGTGCCCTTGCCCGGTTCGCCACCAAACAGCGGACCGTAATCCATCGGCTCGAAAGCGAGTTGCTGACCGTTTTCCGCCAGCAGCTTTTCGATCTCGGCCAGCGGTGTGCCTGCCTTGGCCGACAGCACCAGTTCAGCCGGTTCATAGAGCGTGACGCCAGAGAGTTTCGACAGGTCGAGCGTGTGTTCGGTTTGCAGCGGCCGGCCGATGCCGCGCTTGGAACCGTGGCCGAGGATTTCGAGCGGCGAGCCTTCCGCCGCTGCCCAGGCGACGGTGGAGAGGACTTCGGATGGTGTGGTTGGGGTGAAAGTAGTCAAAGCCTGTGCTCCCGAAGCCTTTCGAGCACGGCTTCGCCCCGTGGCGACAGCCGATAACCGACCTTGAGGCTCTCGGTGAGACCGAACTCCCCGAGCTTGCGGACATCCTGCTTGAACTTCAGCTTTTCGACGCCGGCCTTGTCGGCCAGGACAGCAGCCGGCAATTCCGGATGGGCGCCGATCGCCTGCAGGATCGACGGGAAGTAGCCGGGTGCCGTTTTGTCCCAGCGCGCAAAACGCTGGGTCAAGGCATGCCAGTCCTCATCGGAAAGCACGGCGTCGCCGCGCAGGCCAACGCGTTCGTCGGGCTCGATGCCTTTGAGCTCGATGCGATAGACCGGGGTACCGTCATCGGGGCCAAGCATCTCCTGAAGGGCTCCTCGGGACGGAAAGCCGGCTGCGGTCGCGTCTTTCTCCGTCAATTCGGAGCCGCTCGCGATCGAGATGTCCCCGATCCTAACCGCACCTGACGCCGTTCTGACCCGCCCGCCGGCCTTGACGGTCGGCCGCTTCCAGCGCCGAAAAGCGAGCGTCACTTCATTGCGCGCGATCTTGTCCAGCAAGGATTGTTTGAACAGCAACTCAAACCTCACTCGGGCATGGGTTCCTCGCCCCCGCAAAGCGGGGGAGAGGTGGCTCGGGCAAAGCCCGAGACGGAGAGGGGGGCGAATTCTATGCCAGACGCGAGTTCGGATATGCTGAGTTCCTTGGCGCCCCCCTCTGTCCTGCCGGACATCTCCCCCTCAAGGGGAGAGATCGGATGTCGCATATGGCTTCGCCAATCTCCAATGGTGACAAAAGGGCGAGGCGCGCGAGCTGCCAATCTCCCCCCTTGAGGGGGAGATGTCCGGCAGGACAGAGGGGGGTGTTCAAGCGCCGACATATCCCTCAAAACCTCGGAATGTCCGGAAACGGCAGCTTGCCGCCGGAAATGTGCATGCGGCCGAGTTCGGCGCATCGCCGCAGCTGCGGGAACACTTTTCCCGGGTTGAGCAGATGGTTGGGATCGAAGGCGCATTTGACGCGCATCTGCTGGTCGAGATCGATCTGGGTGAACATTTCCGGCATCAGGTCGCGTTTTTCCACGCCCACACCGTGTTCGCCGGTCAACACGCCGCCGACCTTGACGCAGAGCCGCAATATGTCGGCGCCGAAGCTTTCGGCCTTGTCGAGTTCGCCCGGTACGTTGGCATCGTAGAGGATCAGCGGATGCAGATTGCCGTCGCCGGCGTGAAAGACATTGGCGACGCCGAGACCGTATTTTTCCGACAGCTCGCGCATGCCGGCGAGCACGCGCGGCAGCTCCTTGCGCGGGATGGTGCCGTCCATGCAGTAGTAGTCGGGCGAGATGCGGCCGACGGCCGGAAACGCCGCCTTGCGGCCGGCCCAGAAGCTCAGCCGTTCATGTTCGGACTGCGAAATGCGGCAGGTGGTCGAGCCGTTCTTGTAGGCGATCGCCTCGACCAGACCGATCAGATGATCGACCTCGACGCCCGGCCCGTCGAGCTCGACGATCAGCAGCGCTTCGACATCCAGGGGATAGCCGGCATGGACGAAATCCTCGGCGGCGTGGATCGCCGGCCGGTCCATCATCTCCATGCCGCCCGGAATGATGCCGGCGCCGATGATGTCGGCGACGCACTGGCCGCCCTGCTCACTGGTCGGGAAGCCGATCAGCAGTGCGCGAGCCGTCTCCGGTTTCTTCAGGATGCGCACGGTGACCTCGGTGACGACGCCAAGCAGCCCTTCCGAACCCGTCATGACGCCGAGCAAGTCATAACCTTCCGCATCGAGGTGACTGCCGCCGAGCCGTACCACTTCGCCATTCATCAGCACCATCTCGATGCCGAGCACATTGTTGGCGGTAAGGCCGTATTTCAGGCAGTGCACGCCGCCGGAATTCTCCGCGACATTGCCGCCGATCGAGCAGGCGATCTGGGAGGATGGATCGGGGGCGTAGTAAAAGCCCTGCTGCTCGACGGCGGTGGTGATGCCGAGATTGGTGACGCCCGGCTGGGCAACGACAACGCGATTGGGGAAATCGATCTCGAGGATACGGTTGAAGCGGCTCATCACCAAAAGCACCGCGTCCTCGAGCGGCAGCGCGCCGCCCGACAGCGAGGTCCCGGAGCCGCGCGGCACGACGCGGACGTTGCGATCGTTGCAGTATTTCAGCACGCGCGAAACCTGCGCCACCGTTTGCGGCAGCACGACGACCAGCGGCAGCTGCCGATAGGCGGTCAGGCCGTCGCTCTCGAAGGCGCGCATGGAATTGGCGGCGTCGACGACGCCCTCACCCGGCACGATGATGCGCATGTCGGCGACGATCTCGTCGCGCCGGCGCATCGTGGCGTCGTCTGGTTTCGGCATGGCCAGGCCGGACATCAGCAGCCTCATTTCGCTTGACTGGTCAAAATCTTTTACCAGTGAAGCGCGTTGGGTGCAAATCCTGTGGTGGTTGGGAATCCGGCATCAAGGCTGAGGCAAGCTTCCGCAGCGGCAATCTGCCGCTGTCTCACCCTCCCCCGCGCGGCGCTCTACGAG
>NZ_RZQI01000645.1:0-3472 GCF_003998335.1 Mesorhizobium sp. M7A.F.Ca.CA.002.05.1.1
TTTATCTGGTTGGCGCCTCCGGCATCGGATCCGACCGGCTTCGCACCGAGGCGGAAACGGCGCTCGAGAAACTGGCGGGCGTCGATGTCAATGTCGCGGTCGGGCCTGCCCGCATCACGCTCGACGGTTCGAGTTTCATCGCGCTTCAGGTCAGCGACGTCAGCTTGAAGACTTCGGACGGTAAGCCGATGGCCGATGCCGGCCGCGTGCGCTTCGGCGTGCGTCTGTTCCCGCTGCTGTGGGGAGATGTGCGGCTGACCAGCGCCAGGATCTCGGATGCCCGCATCGTCGTGGCGGCGATGCCGTCAGGCGGCGACTGGACCGCCGGCCTGCGCAATGCGGACGGCCTCATCGATCCGGAGAAGCTGTCCGCCGCGGTGTTCGGAAACATCAACCACGCACTCGATGCCGTGCGGGAGGATTCGCTGCGCCGGATCGACCTTCGCAATGTCGAATTCGTGCTGCCCGAAACCGGAGCGATCAAGCTCGTCAAGATCACCGACGCCACCGTCGTGCAGTCGGGCCCGGGCGGCATGCAGTTCTCGTCCACGGCCGACATCGACGGCAGGACGGCTACCGTTGCCGCTTCCGCCTCCCGCGATATCGCGGCGCACCGCGTCACGGCACTGGATGCGAGCGTCGATCTGGCCGATACCGGCGATATGGCGGCCGCTGCCGGCAAGCTGGGAACCGTCGCGCTGAAGCTGACGGGATCGGAAGGGTTCGGCGCGAACGCATCGCGGCTGACGGCCGCTTTGTCGTCGACGGGTTCTGTCCTCGATCTCGGCACGCGAGGACTGCTGCCGGCGGACGTCGATATCAATGCGACGCTGGTTGCGGGCAGCAACAAGATCCAGGTCGACAGATTGCTGCTGAAGACCGGCCGCTCGACATTCGATTTCGCCGGTTCGATCGGGCCGAAGCCGGCAAGCGGAGCGGTGGGTGAAGAACCCTCCTATCGCTACGACCTGACCAGCGACGGATCGTCGCTTGCGCCTTCGGAGTCGCCCGAGCCGGCGCTCACCTTCCTGGCCCGGATTGCCGGCGTCTACAACACGGTGAGCCACAAATTGGTCGCCGAGCAGATCGCGCTCCGGTCCGCCGGCTCCGGCGAGATGCTTGGCACCGCCGCCGTGGCGTTCGTCGACGGCAAAGTGCCGGGGATCAATCTGGCGTTCAACATCCACGACATGCAGGTCTCTCACGTCAAGCAGCTGTGGCCGTGGTTTTCGGCGCGCAATGCCCGGCTCTGGGTGCTGGCCAATCTGTTCGGCGGCCGTGTCGTCGACGCCAACCTTCAGTTCCAGGTGGTGCCGGGCCGCCTGGGCAACGGCGTGCCGCTTTCGGCCGATGAGGTGTTCGGCCGCTTCCAGATCGAGGGATCGCGCTTCGACACCGCCGGCCGCATTCCGCCGATACGCGACGCGGTCGGCGTCGTCGGTTTCCACGGCAACGATGTCGATATCTCGCTATCCTCGGGCACCGTCTACATGCCCAGCGGCCGCACCGTGGCGGCCAGCAACGGCACGCTGACGGTCAAGGCGGCCAACCGCCCGCCGGTCGTCGGCGCGCTCGATATCGACGTCGACGGCGAAGCGTCGGCCGTAGCCGAACTCGCATCCTACGAGCCGATCAACGCCATGCGCCATGTCGGCATCCTGCCGGAAGACCTGTCGGGCAGCGTCACCGGCCACGTCAAGGCGGATATTCCGCTGCAGTCCGGTGTCGACTCCTCGAAGCTCGATTGGCTGGTGTCGCTCGACTATAGCGGCATGTCCTTGGCCAAGCCTTTCGAGGGCCAGATCGTGACGGATGCCGACGGTTCGATCACGGTCGATCCGGAGAAGGCGGTGATCTCCGCCAAGGCATTGCTGAACGGCATTCCGGCCGAACTCGATCTGGTCGAGCCGCTCAGGGATGACGGGCCGGCGCGCAGCCGCAAGGTGGCTCTGGTGCTTGACGACAAGATCCGCGCCGCCGCCATGCCCGGCCTGAAGCCGCTGCTTGCCGGAACGGTGAAGGTGGCGATCGACAAGAACGGCGGCGGCGACCAGAACGTCTCGGCCGATCTGACCAACGCCAGGCTGGACATTCCCTGGGCCGGCTGGGGCAAGGGGGCAGGGGTTCCTGCCAATGTCACCTTCGTCATGACCAAGTCCGGCGACACCACGACGCTGTCCGATTTCGACCTTGACGGAAAGACGTTCTCCGTCGACGGCAGCATCGTGCTGGTCAATGGCGCCTTGTCGTCGGCGCGGTTCAGCAAGGTCACCTTGAACAGGGGCGACGACGTTGCCGTGTCGGTGAAGCGGTCCGGCAAGGGCTATGCGGTCGAGATATCGGGCAACGCGCTCGATGCCCGCTCGCTGATCAAGCAGTTCACCTCGGACGTCGACACGGCTACCAAGACCACCGGTTCCGATGCCATTTCCGTCAGCGCCGATGTCGACCGGCTGACCGGTTTCCACGACGAGCAATTGTCCAATCTGAAGCTCGACTACAGTGCTGCCGGTTCGCGGGTGAACGGGCTGAAGGTCAGCGCCACGGCAAGTTCGGGCGCCGCCATATCGATCAGCAACACCACCGGCGCCGGCCGGCGCGCGCTCAACATGCAGTCCGCGGACGCCGGCGCCATCCTGAGATTCCTCAATATCTACGAGCATATGGAAGGCGGAACGATCACCCTGGCGCTTGCGGGGCCGAGCGACGGATCGCTGAGGGGCAAGGTCGACACCAGCAACTTTTTCGTGGTCAACGAACCGAAATTGGCCTCCATCGTCTCGACCACGCCGGCCGGCGACAACCGCAGCCTCAATCAGGCGGTCAAAGGCAAGCTGGATACGTCGCGGGTGAAGTTCGAACGCGGTTACGCCGAGATCGACAAGGGCAGCGGCTATCTGAAACTGGCCAATGGCGTGCTGCGCGGACCGCGCATCGGCACGACGTTCCAGGGCACGCTCTACGACCAGGACAACAACATGGACATGACCGGCACATTCATGCCGGTCTATGGCCTCAATCGCATCTTCGGCGAATTGCCCATCGTTGGCGCGCTGCTCGGCAATGGCCGTGACCGTGGCCTGATCGGCGTCACCTACCGGCTCAAAGGCAATGCCAACAAGCCGCTGCTGGACATCAATCCGCTGTCGGTGATCGCGCCCGGAATATTCAGGTCGATTTTTGAGTATAGGTGAGTGGCGCGGATCATGGTCGCCGCGCGCAAAGTGTCAAATCAACCGGTCCGTCGCTTCGGCACCGCAAGGCGGCGGGGATGGTCAGTTGATTGCCTGTTGGAAGTTGCTTGAGCCGGAATTAGCCGAGTACAGGATACCGTTCTTGCCGAGCCAGTATGTGCCGCTGGCAACGTTCTCCCAGTAGAAACCCGTAGTGCCGACGCCGATGGTCGTTCCGCCGACAAACCCTTCGAAGGCGCTCGCCGATGACGAATATTGGTATTGGCCAAGATTGTTGT
>NZ_RZQI01000646.1:0-3456 GCF_003998335.1 Mesorhizobium sp. M7A.F.Ca.CA.002.05.1.1
CTCCAGTTCAGCCAGCGCTACATCCAGGGCGTCGGCCCGGATCGCGTGCACATGCCGGTCTATGTCGGGCTCGGCAACCATGATCTCGACCAGAACGGGCCGCCGCACCATGTCGACTGGTACCGGCGCGAACTGCGCGACTATGTCGAGGTCAACCATCGCGCCGGCGTGTTCTTCAAGCCGCCGGTGCCGGCCACCGACTATGATGTCGACACCGACTGCTACTCCTGGGACTGGGGCGGCCTGCATCTGATCCAGACGCATCGTTTCGCCGGCGATACCGGCCACGGCGCCGAGAGCAGCCTGCCATGGCTGAAGCAGGACCTGGCGACCTATGCGGCGGACGGCCGTCCGGTCGTCCTGTTCCAGCATTATGGCTGGGACACTTTTTCGGTGGAACGCTGGGATGCCGCCAAGAGCGACTTCGATGATGACGGCACCGGTGCGCCGCATTGGTGGAGCGAGGCCGACCGGCAGGCGTTGCTGGCGGCGCTGAAGGGCTACAATGTCGTCGGCATTTTCCACGGCCACCAGCACGAAACGCCGCTGATCTATCGCAGGGACGGGATCGACCTGTTCAAGCCGAAGGCTGCCTATATGGGCGGCTTCGCGCTGGCCAGGGTGACCAGCGACGGCATGGACGTGGTGCTGGGCGAGGCGACCGGCGATCATGGCGAGGTTGCCTTCACCAATGCTTTCAGCAAGGGCTGGAGCACATGAAAAAGGCGGCCTTCGCGGCCGCCTTTCCCTCGATAAAGCGCGTTTCTCGATGTCGGATCAGAGCGCCTTCTTGACCTTGTCCTTGACGTCGCCATAGGCCTTCTGCACCTTGCCGGCGATCCGGTCGCCCGTGCCTTCGGCCTGGGTCTGCCTGTTGCCGGTCGCCTTGCCCGCGGCTTCCTTGACCGAGCCTTTGACCTGCTTGGCCACGCCCGCAACCTGATCCTTGTTCACCATTTTTGCGCATCTCCTGGGATTTTTGAATTCAGGGGAATTCATTTGCGGGTAGCTAACGAGCCGGCGTCGGTTAGGTTCCAGGCGTCGCCCGGACGGCAGATCAGGTCGCGCGGCCGCCGCCTTGGGGCAAGGCTGGTGGGCTAGGCTGTGAACACACGTCGACCATGGATATTGGATGGCCGAGCGTGCGGGGAGAAAAATGGCAGAATTTACGCTCTATATCGGCAACAAGTGTTTCTCCTCATGGTCGCTGCGGCCATGGCTGGCGATGAGGCATCTGGAGATCCCGTTCGAGGAAGGTTTCGTGCGGCTGCGCACGCCTGAAACCTTTGCCAATCTGGCGAAAGTGTCGCCGACAGGTCAGGTGCCGGTGCTGAATCACAGTGGCAAGATCGTCTGGGAAACCCTTGCCATCCTTGAATATCTCGCCGACCTGTTTCCCGAAAAAAAGCCCTGGCCGGCCGATATCGACGCCCGTGCGCTGGCGCGTTCGGCTGCGACCGAGATGCATTCCGGCTTTCGCGAGGTTCGCTATGGCTGGCCGATGAATTTGCGTCGGCCCAAGGCCCACAAGCCGCTCGACGCCGAGGGCGAGGCGCAACGCGCCCGCATCGAGGCGCTGTGGCGCCAGTGCCGGGAAAAATACGGCAAGGGCGGCCCGTTCCTGTTCGGCCACTTCACCGCGGCCGATGCCATGTATGCGCCTGTCGTCACCCGTTTCGACACCTATGGCGGCACGCTGGCGCCGGATACGCGCGCCTATGTCGACGCCGTGCTGGCAACGCCGGCGATGCGCCACTGGTATGCCGAGGCGGCCAGGGAGACGTGGCCGGAACCCGGTCCGGACGAATAGGATCCAAACGAAAACGCCCCTCGCACCTTTTATCGTGCGGGGGGCGTCTTTGCCATCAACTGTTATTCGATTGCTCTCATGAACTGCTGATGACACCGAATAAATGCGCGTCTGCGCAGATGGTTCCTGGATGCCGGAAAACTTTTCTCAAGTTGGCGCAAGCGCGCTGTTTGGCGTCCGATTTGCCGTCATGCAAGGTTTTTGGCCAGGTGGTTTGGGAGAATTCCGCAGCTGTGGCTTTATGCAAATTTGACAGCGCGCCAAAAGAAGCCTATAAGCAAATCGTCGATATTTGTTTGACTGACTTTTGTTATCCGCGCTTTCGAGCGCGCCTTTGACGAACTTCCCACATCAAAAATCGGGACAAACGAACGTTGTGCATCCGCATGGCGTCGAATGAATATTTGCCATGGAAAGGGTTCGTCATGAGCACCGGCACAGTTAAATGGTTCAACGCCACCAAAGGTTTTGGTTTTATTCAGCCTGACGACGGCTCGGCCGACGTTTTTGTCCACATCTCGGCCGTAGAGCGCGCCGGCATGCGCGACATCGTCGAGGGCCAGAAGCTCGGCTACGAGATGGTCCGCGACAACAAGTCGGGCAAGATGTCCGCCGACCAGTTGAAGGCGGCCTGAAAAAAGAATTCAGCTCTCCCGGTGACCACGGATGTACTGGCACCGGTGAGTGGCGAATTCGGGCGCATGGCCGCGGAGACCTGAGTTTCCACGGCATATCATGCGCATGAGAAGGGCGTTCGTGCATCCCCGGGTGCATCCTTTTTGGATGTCATCTGGTTGCGCGGCGCTCCATGAAGGTCAGGCGGTGCCTGGCCTTTTTCATTTTGCGCGCCTTGCCGCCGAAAGTGCGCTGCGCGCCGGCCTGGACGTGCTAAGGGACGCTCCAGCAATTTGAATTCGCCGCGCGTATTGCTTTGTGCGTGATCCTGACCGAAGACCCGGTCTCGCTCCATCGGCACAGGCTCCTGACAGGAGAAAGATTTGACCACCAGTTCAAAGACAACCGTCGATCAGGCCGTGTCCCTGTTCAGCAAGACGCAAACCCAGTCGATGTCGCTCAACCGCATCAATTCCGAGCGCGACGCCGTCAGCGAGGCACGTGAAGCCAAGACCGCGCGTCTGCGCGAATTGCGGCTGGAGAAGGAGGCCGACGAGATGGCCGCCGCCGCCGCGCTAGCCGCTTTGCCGAAGCGGGCCGGAAGACGCTGATGGCTACCAAACGCGTACCGCCAACACCGATCGCCGCCGACGCAACCATTGCCGATATGGTCGAAGGCCTCGACAAGCCGGTCGAATTCGTCCGGCGTGTGCTGGAAAAGCTCGAACGCTGCAAGCGTGCCCACGGTGATGCCCAGGTGCGCGTCGGCGTGCGTGGCCGCGCCGAATGCCCGAACTACCTGATCGAATATGTCCGCGAAGACGCCAAGACCCATGAGCGGGTGACTTATCAGGACGCCGCCTACAGCGGCAGCACGCATCGCGAGCTGGCGGCCCATCACATCGAGGCGGTGAAAAACTGGTCGCCCGAGGAAATGAACATCACGGCCGTTTCGGCGCTGATCGGCCGCCTGCGCAATCCGCGCGCCCCATCATCGCGCTTCGCCGACGAGGACTGACATGGCCATAAAA
>NZ_RZQI01000647.1:0-3454 GCF_003998335.1 Mesorhizobium sp. M7A.F.Ca.CA.002.05.1.1
AAGCTCATTGACGGTTGTAGCCGGAGGGGCAGCGGGCGACTTCGCCAAGCCTCGGGCCGGATGGCCATCCGGCCCGAGGCTCAATCGCTTCCATCGCACATAATCATCTCGTGCAGATACAAGGGGCGGCGCCGGCGTTGAGGAAGTTCATTCGGCCTAAGCGACCTTTTCAGTCCGCGTAAAGCTCGCACGATCGGCGACGCGTGTATACCAGTCCCGGATATCCGCGAACCGCGCCAACAGATCGCGCCCTTGCGTGACCTTGACGAAATAGGCGATGATCGGCGCGGCGTGCAGGTCCGCCAGCGTCAGTTGGTCGCCAAGCAGCCACGGACCTTGTGGCTTCAGCGATCTCAGCACCTTCAGCACCGTCTCGGCCTGAGCAAGGCCGCCGGCGATCAACGCCGAATCCGGCTCAGCCTTCTCCAGCCGCTCGACGGCAACATCCCAGACCATGGCGCGATAGCCATAGGCGTCGAGCATGCCGATGATCTGGCCCATCCTGGCGCGGCCGCGCGCGTCGGCAGGCTGCAGCGCCGGTCCTTCGAAGGCCTCGTCGATATAGCGGGCAATCGCATTGGTCTCGAACAGGCGAAACCCGTCATAACAGAAGGCCGGGATGCGGCCGAACGGATGATGCTCGAAATACCAGGCGGGAATCCCCTCGGCGGCAAAGACATCGACCGGCACAAGCTCGTAGTCGATGCCTTTTTCCGCGAGTACGAGGCGGACGATGCGTACATAGACGCTGTACTCCGCCCCGTAGACGATGGGCTTGCCCATCTTGCTTACTTGTCAGGCCATCGCCTTCTGCAGGTTCTCGTCGATCTTGTCGAGGAAACCGGTGGTCGACAGCCAGGGCTGGTCGGGGCCGATCAAGAGCGACAGGTCCTTGGTCATGAAGCCGGACTCGACCGTCTGGATGCAGACTTTTTCCAGCGTCTCGGCAAAGCGCTTCAGGTCGGCATTGTCGTCGAGCTTGGCGCGATGCGTGAGGCCGCGCGTCCAGGCGAAGATCGAAGCGATCGAATTGGTCGAGGTTTCCTCGCCCTTCTGATGCTGGCGGTAGTGGCGGGTGACCGTGCCGTGCGCGGCTTCCGCTTCCACCGTCTTGCCGTCCGGCGTCATCAGCACCGATGTCATCAGGCCGAGCGAGCCAAAGCCTTGCGCGACCGTGTCGGACTGCACGTCGCCATCATAGTTCTTGCAGGCCCAGACATAGCCGCCCGACCATTTCAGGGCGGAGGCCACCATGTCGTCGATCAGGCGGTGCTCGTACCACAGCTTCTTCGACTTGAACTCAGCCTCGAACTCGGCCTCATAGACTTCCTGGAAGATGTCCTTGAAGCGGCCGTCATAGGCCTTGAGGATGGTGTTCTTGGTCGACAGATAGACCGGGTAGTTGCGCAGCAGGCCGTAGTTCAGCGAGGCGCGGGCGAACTCGCGGATCGACTCGTCGAGATTGTACATGGCCATGGCGACACCGGCGCCGGGCGCGTCGTATACATCGTGCTCGATCACCTGGCCGTCCTCGCCGACGAACTTGATGGTCAGCTTGCCCTTGCCGGGGAAGCGGAAATCGGTGGCGCGGTACTGGTCGCCGAAGGCATGGCGGCCGACGATGATCGGCTTGGTCCAGCCGGGCACCAGGCGCGGCACGTTCTTCATGATGATCGGCTCGCGGAAGATGGTGCCGCCGAGGATGTTGCGGATGGTGCCGTTCGGCGACTTCCACATCTTCTTCAGCTTGAACTCCTCGACGCGCTGTTCGTCGGGGGTGATCGTCGCGCATTTCACGCCGACGCCGTGTTTTTTGATGGCGTTGGCCGAATCGATGGTCACCTGGTCGTTGGTGGCGTCGCGGTGCTCGATGCCGAGGTCGTAATATTCAAGCTTGAGGTCGAGATAAGGGTGGATCAGCTTGTCCTTGATGAACTGCCAGATGATGCGGGTCATCTCGTCGCCGTCGAGTTCGACGACCGGGTTCGCCACCTTGATCTTCGCCATGGAAAGAATGCCTCGTTGCTGGATATGGGACGGCCTTGCCCGCGCGGCGTTGGGCCGGGAGATGTCGCCCGTATATCAAAGCGCTTTTGGCCACGCAAACGGCGATCGGTCACGAATTGGAGGCCAGAGCCGTCGTCATTTGCGAATGCTTCATTTTCCCGGCCGAATGTGGCAGGGACGCTGAAATGCCGCAAACAGCAGTTCATTGACAATCATGCCCGTCATCAAAGATCCCGATAGCATTGCAGTCGCTGGCCCGGCGATCATCCTCGTCGAGCCTCAGCTTGGCGAGAACATTGGCATGGTCGCGCGCGCCATGGCCAATTTCGGCCTGTCGGAGCTGCGCCTGGTCAACCCGCGTGATGGTTGGCCGAGCGAGAAGGCGCGCGCGGCGGCCAGCCGCGCCGATCATGTCATCGACGCTGTCACCGTCTTCGACGATCTGGCCTCGGCGCTCGCCGACCTGAACTTTGTCTTCGCCACCACGGCCAGGCAGCGCGACGGCTTCAAATCCGTGCGCGGGCCGGTGGAGGCGGGCAGGCTGCTGCGGGCGCGCCACGTGATGGGCCAGCGCACCGGCATCCTGTTCGGACGCGAACGCTTCGGCCTCTACAATGACGAGGTCGGCCTTGCCGACGAGATCGTCACTTTCCCGGTCGATCCCGATTTCTCCTCGCTCAACATCGCCCAGGCAGCACTTCTGATGTCCTACGAATGGATGAAGTCCGGCCTGGAGGACGAGACCAAGACCAATTTTTCCGGCCCGGACATGAAATCGGCAAGCAAGGAAGAATTGCACGGCCTGTTCGCCTATCTCGAAGGCGCGCTGGAAGCGCGCGGCTATTTCCGGCCGGCGCCGAAGAAGCCGAAAATGATCGACAATCTTCGCGCGGTGCTGACACGCCCCGGTTTTGCCGAACCGGAGCTGAAGGTGCTGCGCGGCATTATTTCGTCGCTCGACAGGTTTTCTCCGGCGATGCCGCGCGGCGACGGGTCCCCTGGCGACGACCCGCGGCGCTTGCCCGCGGCCGCCGCGCGGGCCCGCAAGGCGGAAGCGGCGCGCCTTGCCGACACCGGCAAGGACGATGACATACCGCCGCTTGGCGGAAAAGGAACCGACAATGACTGAGCGGCCGATCCTGATGTTCGATTCGGGCATCGGCGGGCTTACCGTGCTGCGCGAGGCGCGCGTGCTGATGCCCGATCGCCGCTTCATCTATGTCGCCGACGACGCTGCGTTTCCCTACGGCGCTTGGGAAGAGCCGGCGCTGAGGGCGCATATACTCGAATTGTTCGGCAAACTGCTTGAGCGCTTTGCGCCGGCCATTTCCGTCATCGCCTGCAACACCGCCTCGACGTTGGTGATCGATGCGTTGCGCGATAGATTTCCCGAGCATCCTTTCGTCGGCATGGTGCCTGCGATCAAACCGGCGGCGGAACGTACGCG
>NZ_RZQI01000648.1:0-3454 GCF_003998335.1 Mesorhizobium sp. M7A.F.Ca.CA.002.05.1.1
CCGCATAATGGGCCAGAAAGTCAATCCGATCGGTCTTCGCCTCGGCATCAACCGCACCTGGGATTCGCGCTGGTTCGCGAACACCGGCGAGTACGGCAAGCTGCTGCATGAGGACATCAAGATCCGCAAGTATCTCGAGAAGGAGCTCAAGCAGGCTGCCATCTCGAAGGTCGTGATCGAGCGTCCGCACAAGAAGTGCCGCGTCACCATCCACGCCGCGCGCCCGGGTCTGATCATCGGCAAGAAGGGCGCCGACATCGAGAAGCTTCGCAAGAAGCTGATGGAGATGACGAAGTCCGAGACGCACCTCAACATCGTTGAAGTGCGCAAGCCGGAAATCGACGCGACCCTGGTCGCCCAGTCGATCGCCCAGCAGCTCGAGCGTCGTATCGCGTTCCGCCGCGCCATGAAGCGTGCCGTTCAGTCGGCGATGCGCCTCGGGGCCGAAGGCATCCGCATCAACTGCGCCGGCCGCCTCGGCGGCGCCGAGATCGCGCGCATGGAATGGTATCGCGAAGGCCGCGTGCCGCTGCATACGCTGCGTGCGGACGTCGACTACGGTACGGCCGAAGCGCACACGGCTTATGGCATCTGCGGCGTCAAGGTCTGGGTGTTCAAGGGCGAAATCCTTGAGCATGACCCGATGGCTTCGGAGCGTCGGGCCAGCGAAAGCGATGCAGCGCATGGCGGTGGTGGTGATCGCGAACGCGGTCGTCGTCGCGAAAACGCCTGAGACATTTAGGAATTTGGAGTTAGAACGATGCTGCAGCCAAAGCGCACAAAGTTCCGCAAGCAGTTCAAGGGCCGTATCCATGGTACCGCAAAGGGCGGCACCAACCTGGATTTCGGTGGTTTCGGGCTGAAGGCGCTTGAGCCGAACCGCGTCACCGCACGTGAGATCGAGGCGGCCCGCCGCGCGATCACGCGTGAAATGAAGCGCGCTGGTCGCGTCTGGATCCGTATTTTCCCGGACGTGCCGGTCACTTCGAAGCCGACCGAAGTCCGCATGGGTAAGGGCAAGGGTGCGGTCGACTACTGGGCGGCGCGCGTCAAGCCGGGCCGTATCATGTTCGAGATCGACGGCGTCAATGAAGAAACCGCCCGTGAGGCACTGCGTCTCGGCGCGGCCAAGCTCTCGGTCAAGACGCGCTTCGTGCAGCGCATCGCAGAATAAGGACGGGCTGATCATGAAAGCCGAAGACATCCGGACCAAGACCCAGGACCAGCTGACCGACGACCTGGCCAGCCTGAAGAAGGAGCAGTTCAACCTGCGCTTCCAGAAGGCCACCGGCCAGCTCGAGAAGACCGCGCGCGTGAGACAGGTCCGTAAGGATATTGCGCGTATCAAGACCATCGCTGCGGAAAAGTCCGCGGCTAAGAAGGCTTAAGGACGAAAACCATGCCAAAGCGCATTCTGCAGGGCACCGTCGTCAGCGACAAGAACGAGAAGACGGTTGTCGTCAAGGTCGAACGGCGCTTCACGCATCCCGTGATGAAGAAGACCGTGCGCATGACCAAGAAGTACAAGGCGCACGACGAAAACAACGCCCACAAGGTCGGCGATCAGGTGTTCATCCAGGAATCGAAGCCGATTTCCAAGGACAAGCGCTGGATCGTCGTGTCTTCGGACCAAGCCTGACCTCGGGCGTAAACAACGAATTTTGGACAGACCGGGGAGGGGCTTTGAGCCCATCCCGTTAGAAGAGAAGAAGGCGGCCAGTCATGATTCAGATGCAAACAAACCTCGACGTCGCGGATAATTCCGGCGCCCGTCGTGTCATGTGCATCAAGGTGCTGGGCGGCTCGAAGCGGAAATACGCTTCCGTGGGCGACATCATCGTGGTGTCGATCAAGGAAGCCATTCCGCGCGGCCGCGTAAAGAAGGGCGATGTGATGAAGGCGGTCGTGGTTCGCACGGCCAAGGACATCCGCCGCCCGGACGGCAGCGTGATCCGTTTCGACAAGAACGCGGCCGTTCTCGTCGACAACAAGAAAGAGCCGATCGGCACGCGTATCTTCGGACCGGTTCCGCGCGAACTCCGCGCCAAGAACCACATGAAGATCATCTCGCTCGCGCCTGAAGTGCTGTAAGGAGCCGGACCAATGCAAAAGATTAGAAAAGGCGACAAGGTCGTCGTGCTGGCCGGCAAGGACAAGGGCCGTTCGGGCGAAGTCCTCTCGGTGCAGCCGAAGGAAGACACCGCGCTGGTGCGCGGCGTCAACATGATCCGTCGTCACCAGAAGCAGTCCCAGTCCCAAGAGGGCGGGATCATCACCAAGGAAGCGCCGATCCAGCTGTCGAACATCGCGCTGGCCGACCCCAAGGATGGCAAGCCGACCCGCGTCGGTTTCATCTTCCAGAAGGACGGCAAGAAGGTGCGCGTCGCCAAGCGCTCGGGAGAAGTCATCAATGGCTAAGGCTCAATCCAAGCAGGCGACCGCGAACAACACGCCGCGCCTCAAGCAGGTCTACAACGAGACCATCCGCAAGGCGTTGCAGGAACAGTTCGGCTACGACAACGAGATGCAGGTTCCGCGCATCGACAAGATCGTGCTGAACATGGGCGTTGGCGAAGCGACCGCCGATTCGAAGAAGCCTTCGATCGCGGCCGAAGACCTGGCGATGATCGCCGGCCAGAAGGCCGTCGTCACCCGCGCCCGCAACTCGATCGCCGGCTTCAAGGTCCGCGAGAAGATGCCGATCGGCGCTAAGGTCACGCTGCGCAAGGAACGTATGTACGAGTTCCTCGACCGTCTCGTGAACATCGCACTGCCACGCGTCCGCGACTTCCGCGGGCTCAATCCGAAGAGCTTCGATGGCCGTGGCAACTACGCCATGGGCATCAAGGAACACATCGTGTTCCCGGAGATCAACTACGACAAGGTTGATCAGATCTGGGGCATGGACGTCATCGTTTGTACGACTGCGAAGACGGATGACGAAGCCAGGGCATTGCTCAAGGCTTTCAACTTCCCCTTCCGCCAGTAACGGCAGCGAGAAAAGGAAAAATCTGAAATGGCAAAGACCAGCTCAGTCGAGAAGAACAACAGGCGCCGCAAGCTTGCCGACCAGTACGGTCCCAAGCGCGCTGCCCTGAAGGCGATAATCATGGATCAGTCCAAGCCGATGGAAGAGCGTTTCCGCGCTCAGCTCAAGCTTGCCGCCATGCCGCGCAACTCGGCCAAGATCCGCATCCGCAACCGCTGCGAAGTCACCGGCCGTCCGCGCGCCTACTATCGCAAGCTCAAAGTATCGCGCATCGCGCTTCGTGATCTCGGCAATAACGGCCAGATCCCGGGCCTGGTCAAGTCGAGCTGGTAAGGAGGACATAACATGTCATTGAGCGATCCTCTCGGCGATATGCTGACCCGCATCCGCAACGCGTATGGCCGCAAGAAGTCGAGCGTTTCGACGCCGGCTTCGCGTCTGCGCACCCGCGTCCTCGACGTGCTG
>NZ_RZQI01000649.1:0-3450 GCF_003998335.1 Mesorhizobium sp. M7A.F.Ca.CA.002.05.1.1
GGGGCGACTGCCGGTGCGGAGGGTGCGGGTGCAATCGGCGCTGGGGCTGCGGGAGCAGCCGGGGTGGGGGCTTCGACCGCCGGCGCGGCACCGGCGGGTTGCTCCTGGGCCATCGCGCTGCCGGCCGACAGGATGACGGATGCGACCAACGCCGCCAACAAACCAGTTCTCGACAACAGCTTCTTCCTTGTTCTCACAGCGGCCTGCCGCCTTCTATTTCCCGCCGCCGCATCAGATATTGTCACTGCACATAGCCGACAGGCTGGCCGGTGACGGGGTGCGCGAACACGCCCATCTCCACACCGAAAATGCCTTTCAGCACATCGCTACGCATGATTTCGCCTGGCGTGCCGCGCGTCAGCAGCTTGCCGTCCTTGAGCGCGATCAGTTCGTCGCAGTAGCGCGCCGCCATGTTGGGATCGTGCAGCACGACGACGACACATAGGTCGCGTTTGCGGCTGAGCTCCTTGACCAGCCCGAGCACCTCGACCTGATGGGCGATGTCGAGTGCCGAAATCGGCTCGTCGAGCAGCATGACGCCGGCGTTCTGCGCCACCAGCATGGCGAGCCAGGCGCGCTGGCGCTCGCCGCCCGACAATTCGTCCACCAGCCGGTCGGCAAAACCCTCCATATCGGTCAGGGCCAGCGCCTCCTCGACATGCTGCCTGTCCTCGGCGCGGAAACGGCCAAGCGCGCCATGCCAGGGATAGCGCCCGAGCGTCGCCAGTTCGCGCACGGTCAGGCCGGTCGCCGCAGGCGTCGTCTGCGGCAGATAGGCAAGCGCGCGGGCAAATTCGCGGGCACCCCATTGCGGCAACGGACGTCTGGCGAAAGTGATGGCGCCTGAACTCGTCGGCTGCTGGCGCGCCATGAGCTTGATAAGCGTCGACTTGCCCGAACCATTGTGGCCGATCAGCCCATAGACGCGCGAGCGCTCCAGTTCGAGCGAGACCGGACCGAGCAGCGTCCGCTCGCCGACGGCAAAGCGCACCGCGTCGATATGGAAGGCAGTCTGGGCATCAATTCCAGCCATGCTCATGGCTTTTCTCCAGTGCGGCCGCCCGCATTTCCAGATTCCGGCATTTCGACGGGTCGTGCCCGGTTGACTATGAAACATGACCTTACTAGTCAACATTGAAGATGACTGCAACGATCAACAAATCGTCGCGACCGGCAATATCGGCACGAAAATTTGGAAACAGGGGGCGCAAAGGATGATTTCAGGACATGGACCGATTTGGCGGAACCGGATAGCGCGCAAGCGCCTGCTGATCGCAACGGTGTCGCTGCCGGCCCTGCTTGGCTGCGGCCATGCACTGGCCCAGGAGACGGTCACCACCACCCTAGACCCGATCAAAGTCCAGGAACGTGTCGAAAGCGCTTTCGGGCCGGTCAAGGGCTACGTTGCCACAAAGGGCTCCACCGGCAGCAAGACCGACACGCCGCTGATCGAGACGCCGCAATCGATATCGGTCATCACCAGGGACCAGATGGAAGCGCAGGCCGTCGACAGCCTGAACAGCGCGTTGCGCTACACACCCGGCGCCACCGGCAATCTCTACGGCACCGACAATCGCGGCCTCGGCCTGCAGTTGCGCGGCATTTCGAACGCCAGCGGCGTCTTCTACAGGGACGGGCTGCAGCTCAAGGAGAGCAATTTCACCCTGTTCACCGCACTCGATTCCTATGGCGCGGAACGCTACGAGGTGCTGCGCGGACCGGCGTCGGTACTTTATGGCCAGGCAAGCCCCGGCGGCATCATCAACTATGTCAGCAAGCGGCCAACCGAGGAAAACCTGCGCGAGGTCGAATTCGGTGGTGGCAGCTTCAACCGGTATGAAGGCAAGTTCGACTTCAGCGGTGCCGTGAACGCCGACAAGTCGCTGCTGTTTCGCCTCACCGGCGCCGCTCACATGGGCGACACGCAGACCGACTTCGTCAAGGACGACCGCATCTTCATCGCGCCGGCGATCACCTGGCAGCCCGATGCCGACACCAGCCTGACCATCCTCGCCAACTATCAGCGCGATCGCTCGGGCTGGGCGATGCAGTATCTGCCTGCCTACGGCACGGTCATACCGGGCAAGGACGGCAAGTACCTGCCGAACAGCATGTTCGTCGGCGAACCCGGCTTCGACTCCTACAACAACGACCAGGCCTCGATCGGCTACGAATTCGATCACCGTTTCAACGAAACCTGGCAGGTTCGACAGCATGCCCGCTACGTCCACCTTACCCACACCGAGGAAGGCGTCTTTGGTGGCGGACTGACGGACTCGAACGGCCTGGAACCTTCAAGCGGCGACTACTACCGTTATGCAGATGCCGGCGGCACCAAACTCAGCGGCGTCACCATCGACAACCAGGCACAAGCCGATTTCGACACCGGGCCGCTCGCCCACACGCTGCTCGTCGGCCTCGACTACAAACGCTATACTTACCGCGACTATGCCTCGGAAGGGACCGTCGAGGACGGTTTCAACGTCTTCGATCCGGTTTACGGGTACCCGATCACCGATCTGACGCCCTACACCGATACCGACACCACCCAGCAGCAAGTCGGTCTCTATGCGCAGGACCAGGTAAAGCTCGGCAACTGGCGGCTGACCCTTGGCGGCCGCCAGGATTGGTCGGACGCCAAGGTCTACGACAATCTGGCCGGCGGCTACATTCCCGAGCAGAAGGACAACGCCTTCACCAGCCGGGCGGGGCTCGTCTATCTCGCCGACAACGGGCTTGCGCCCTATGTCAGCTACTCCGAATCGTTCCAGCCCGTGGCCGGCGCCGACAGCGACGGCAATCTGTTCGTGCCCGAGACCGGCAGGCAGTACGAGATCGGGCTGAAATACCAGCCGACCGGGTGGAATTCCTTCATTACGGCATCGGTTTTCGACCTGACCCGACAGAATGTCGTGCGCTATGGCAATGAGGGCCGGCCCGACGACATGTTCCAGACCGGCAAGATCCGCTCGCGCGGCGTCGAACTCGAGGCCGTTGCCAGCCTCGATTCCGGCTTCGACCTGAGAGCGGCCTACACCTATCTCGACACCAGGATCACCAAGGCGACTTCTGTTGTTGATGATAATGGGAGTTCGATCAGCAATGAAGGCAATACGCCCTTCGGCGTGCCGAAGCATTCCGCGTCGCTGTGGGCGAATTACACCTTCGGCAGCGGCCGCCTGGAGGGCCTGGGGCTGGGCGCCGGTGTCCGCTATGTCGGCTCGACCTATGGCGACGACGCCAACAGCTTCAAGGTCCCATCGGTCGTGCTTGCCGACGCGGCGGTGCATTACACCTGGCAGAACGCCACGCTCAGCCTCAATGCCAGCAATCTGTTGGACAAACGCTATGTCGCCTCCTGTTTCTCTTCGGGCTTCGGCTGCTTCTACGGCGAAGGCCGCAGGATCAACGGTTCGGTGAAATACACATGGTAAAAGCAATGTGGCGGGC
>NZ_RZQI01000650.1:0-3445 GCF_003998335.1 Mesorhizobium sp. M7A.F.Ca.CA.002.05.1.1
TGCCAGCAGCGCGCCGCCCGTCAGGTCGCGGCCGCCGCGGTCGCCGAAATTCCACAGCCGCGAAAAGGCAAACCCGGCAAACAACAGCGCCATCGCCGCCAGCAGCGCGACAATGCCGAGCACCCACAGAAAGACAGGTGTTTCGACGAGATCGAAGCGATGGCCGACGAAGACCGTCAGCAGCAGCACCAACGAAAAAGCGGCCGTGCGCCGCGACCAGCCGGCCGCCTTCGACGTTTGCCGTTCAGGAATGCTAGCCATCGTTTTCCGTGCTGCCCCAACCCGAACGGAGACTTAGTGCCTTTTTGCGATGGCATGAAGCCGAAACATGCACCATCGCGTCAATCGGTCGGCAGGCGATAGTCCTTGAATTGCTGGCGCAAGGTGATCTTCTGGATCTTGCCGGTTGCGGTGTGCGGAATTTCGCCGACGAAAGCGACATCGTCCGGCATCCACCATTTGGCTACCTTGCCGTCCATGAAGCCGAGAATGTCAGCCTTGGTCGGTTCCTTGCCCGGTTTGCGGACGACGACCAGCAGCGGCCGTTCGCCCCATTTCGAATGCTGAACGCCGATGGCTGCCGCCTCGGCGACATCGGGATGGCCGACAGCCAGGTTCTCGAGGTCGATGGTCAAAATCCATTCGCCGCCGGATTTGATGATGTCCTTGGCGCGATCGGTGATCTGCATGTAGCCGCCAGCGTCGATGTGGGCGACGTCGCCAGTGTCGAACCAGCCATCCTCATCGAACTGCTCCACGCCGGCGTCGCCATAATAGGCACGGGCAACGGCCGGCCCACGCACTTTCAGGCGGCCAAAAGTCTTGCCGTCCCAAGGCTGCTCGTTGTTGTCGTCGTCGGTCACCTTCATTTCGACGCCGAAGGGCGGATAGCCCTGTTTCTGCTGGACGTCGAGCCGGGCTTCGCCCTCAAGACCAGCATGGTCCGGCTTCAGGGTACACAGCGTGCCGAGCGGCGACATTTCGGTCATGCCCCAGGCGTGGATAACCTGGACATCGTAGTTCTGCTGAAACTTGGTCATGATCGCGCGCGGGCACGACGAGCCGCCGATGACGACCTTGTTGAGATAGGGAAGCTCCTTGCCGGTCTCCTCCAGATGCTGCAGCAGCATCATCCAGACGGTCGGCACGGCGGCGCTGAAGGTCACCTTCTCGGTGTCGAGCAGTTCATAGATCGAGGCGCCATCCATCTTGCAGCCGGGCATGACCAGCTTGGCACCGATCATCGGCCCGCTCTGGCCAAGGCCCCAGGCATTGGCGTGAAACATCGGCACGACAGGCAGGATCGTATCGCGCGACGACAGTCCCATGGCGTCGGGCATGGCAGCGATCATGGCGTGCAGCACGTTCGAACGATGGCTGTAGACGACGCCCTTGGGATCGCCCGTGGTCCCGGACGTGTAACACATGCCGGCGGCGGTGCTTTCGTCGAAGGTCTTCCAGGCGAAGTCGCCATCCGCTTCGTCAAGCCAATCTTCATAGGCGACCGTGTTGGGCAATGTCGTCGGCGGCATATGCGCCCTGTCGGTCAGCACGATCACCTGTTTCAGCGATTTGACGGCGCCGGCGATCTTCTCGAGCAGCGGCATGAAAGTCAGGTCGACGAAGACAGCCTTGTCCTCGGCATGGTTCATGATCCAGACGATCTGCTCGGGAAACAGCCGCGGATTGAGCGTGTGGTAGATGGCGCCGATGCCCATGATGCCGTACCAGGCCTCGATGTGGCGCGCGGTGTTCCAGGCCAGCGTGGCGATACGGTCGCCCATCCCATAACCGTCACGCTCCAGCCGCTGGGCGACCTTCAGGGCGCGGCGATGGATGTCGGCGTAGGTGGTGCGCACGATCGGCCCTTCGATCGAGCGCGACACGATCTCGCGCACGCCATGCTGCCGCTCGGCATTGTCGATGAGCTTATGGCAAAGCAGCGGCCATTCCTGCATCAGTCCCAGCATTCGATCCTCCCTCACGCTTTTTGCGTTGTGCTTTTCGAGCTATTGTGGAGCGAACCGGCGGATTGTCCAGCCGCCAGCACCCCTGAGCGCCGCATTGGTGGAAACCGCCACAATCCGGCCATCGTCGGCGTTAAGTTTCGTTAACGGGCAAAGGGGTGCGATTGGCGACTGAAAGAGGTTCGCATGGACGCGCAGCTCGACGACAAGGCTCTCGAGAGTACGCTTGCCGAAAGTCTGGCCGATGTGGTGCCGGACACAAAGACTGTTTCCGAAGATGAATTTGTTGAAGTTGTCGGCGGCGCGCTGGAAGCGGTCGGCGGCACGCTGCTGTTCAAGATGTGCGTCCAGAATCAGGGCGAGGACCAGCACGTCGCGGCCGCGTCAGTCGGCGATGGCGGAAACCGCCAGTTCCTGCTGCTTACCTTGCCTACCGGCGGCGGTTCCCTGAAGGTCGAGACCGTCTCAAGAAGCAGCAACCCGGTCGCCGGGATCGCTGCCGCCTATGCCGGTCTCATGGACGTGTTCAAAGCCGCTGCCTGACCGCTGACGACAATCCCGAGGATTCCAAGGGGCGATCCATCGGCGTCGGCTAAGCAAGTTTTGCGTGTTGGATGGCGATAGCGGCTTGCGCAATGCGCTTGCGCGACACACCTTAAGTCGACGCAAGGAGAGCCCCCCGCATGGATCAGATCGCCAACCCCGCACCCGGTTTCCAACGCAACCCGGACAAAATCATCACTGTCGAGCCCTATGCCGGCACCGTTACCGTGCGTGTCGGAGACGTGGTCATCGCTTCAACAACGAAGGCCAAGGTGCTGACCGAGGCCCCCTATCCGGCGGCCTTCTACATTCCGTTCGCCGACATCGATTTCGGCAAGCTCGGCCGCACCGACCACTCGACCCATTGCCCCTACAAGGGCGATGCAAGCTATTGGAGCGTGCTGCCTGCCGGCGAGACCGGCCAGAACGCCATGTGGGCGTACGAGCGGCCTTTCGACGAAATGGCTGAAATCCGCAACCACGGCGCATTCTACGCTAGCAAGGTCACGATCGAAGCCAAACCGGACTGAGCCAACGCCGAGGGCATCGAGATCCGCTCGGCTGGCCAGTCACTCCGTCGTGCCGTTATTGCCGATGCCCTCGGCATCGTCGAGCCGCACAAAGGTCAAGCCCTTGGCCTTGAGCGCCAGCAGCCCCTGCACCACGCCTTCGCCGGCCGCATGGGTCGGCTGGTTGATGTGCGAGATGATGACGTCGCCATCCTTGGCCGCCGCGATGCGCCGGGCGGTCTCCTTGGCGCCAAGCAAAGAGCCGCCGTCGCCATTTATCGAGAATCCCGCGACCTTGAAGCCAAGCTTGCGGATCATGGCGATTGCCGACGGGCTGTATTCGGCGGTTGCGCCACGAAACCATTTCGGCGCCGGCTCGCCGGTCCCGGTAAGAGCGGCGGCTCCCGATTCGACCTCGGCCAGCAC
>NZ_RZQI01000064.1:0-12612 GCF_003998335.1 Mesorhizobium sp. M7A.F.Ca.CA.002.05.1.1
GCTTTGTCCTTGTCGTGCCGCCGATCGTCGTCGGCGCCGGCTGGTTCCTGTTGCTGCGCCATGCCGGCGATGTCTTTGCCATCGCCCCGGTCATGGTCGTCACCGTCAACGCGGTGATGGCGATGCCATTCGCCCTGCGCGCCGTGCGTCCCGCCTATGATGCGGCGAGCGAGCGTCACGAACGGCTCTGCGCACAGCTCGGCATTGCGGGCTGGAACCGGCTGATGCTGGTCGACTGGCCGTCGCTGCGGCGCCCGCTCGCCACGGCCTTCGCTTTCGCCATGGCGCTGTCGCTGGGCGATCTCGGTGTCATTGCCCTGTTCGGCAGTGATTCCGTGCAGACATTGCCCTACCTTCTTCTGGCACGGATGGGCAGCTACCGCACCGAGGATGCCGCCGGCCTGGCACTGCTGCTCGGCCTCGTCTGTCTCGCGTTGATCGTGGCGGCGCACTGGCTGGGAAGGGAGAAGGTCCGCGATGCGTGAGAGGGCGGCCAGCAGGCTCGAGAAGGGCGCGCCGGTGCGGCTGGACAAGGTGTCGTTCAGTTATGGTGAGGTGCCACTTGTCTTCGACGTCGAGTTCGCCACGGCGAAGATCACCGCCATCATGGGTCCGAGCGGTTCGGGCAAGTCGACGCTGCTCAATCTGGTCGCCGGCTTCGAGACCCCACAGTCGGGCCGCGTGCTGATCGGCGGGGCCGATGTCAGCGCCGAGCCGGCCTCGGCGCGGCCGGTGTCGATGGTGTTCCAGGAGAACAATCTCTTCGCGCATCTTTCCGTCGAGCAGAATGTCGGGCTCGGTCGCTCGCCCTCCCTGGGACTGACCGAGGCGGACCGCGCCGCGGTCGCCGAGGCGCTTGCGCGCACCGGTCTCGCGGGCAAGGAGAAACGCCTGCCGCGCGAGCTCTCCGGGGGCGAACGCCAGCGCGTCGCACTGGCCCGCGTGCTGGTGCGCGACCGACCGGTGTTGCTGCTCGACGAGCCATTCGCTTCGCTCGGACCCGCTTTGCGCGACGAGATGCTGAATCTGGTTGCTGCCGTTCATGCCGAACGCGCCATGACGGTGCTATTTGTCACCCACCAGCCCGAGGATGCACGCCGCATCGGCGAGCACATGGTGTTTGTCGACAATGGGTTGGTGGCCGCAACCGGCAAGGCTGATGATTTCTTTACCGGGGCTGGTCCGGAGGCGTTCCGGCGCTATATCGGCGCGGGTGCTGGATATTCCACATCACGCGATGTTGCCCGGAAGCGGACATAATTTACGGTCAAACCGGCTCCAGGCGATGTGGCGTTTGCTTGCCATGACCGGGGGAGTGTGGCTAGGTCGCCCTACCGGTCCGGCACAGGCCGTGATTTGCCTGCAGTATCCGCCGCCCGCCCTAAGGGACGGGCAACGGATGCAGCAGCAGTTTGAGATAGCGCATGACACGTTCCGAAGATCGCCCCCGATTTTCGTGGTCATGCGCCGGGACCCGAAAGGAAGCCGTTCTGGCGATCGGCGCTAACACATTGGGAATGAAACCGCTGGCGCGTTTTCTCGCGCTGGCCGGTTTTGCCGTGGCGTTGGCAAGCTGCCAGATGTTCACGCCGCCGGAAGTTCAGGAATCCGGCTTCCAGCCTTCCGACAAGCCGATCACAGTGGACAATGTCGGCGCCAACAACAAGCTCGCCGAATTGGCCAAGGCGCAGCACCCGCGCATCCTGGCGACTTACGGCGGTGAATATTCCGACCCCAAGCTCGAGCGAATGGTCGCCAAGGTGGTCGGTAGTTTGACGGTGGTGTCCGCCAACCCGACACAGACCTATCGCATCACCATTCTAAATTCGCCCAACGTCAACGCATTCGCGCTGCCGGGCGGTTATCTCTACATCACCCGCGGCCTCCTGGCGCTGGCCAATGATTCGGCCGAGCTTGCCGCTGTCATCGCGCATGAGATGGGCCACGTCACTGCCAATCACGGCCTGCAGCGCCAACAGCTCGAGGCAGAGGAAGGCCTGGCGACCAAGGTGGTTTCCGATGTGCTCGGCGACAGCCCGACCGCCAAGGCGGCGTTGATCCGCGGCAAGCTGAGGCTGGCGCAATTTTCGCGCAACCAGGAGCTGGAAGCCGACGCCATCGGCATCAAGTCGATCGGCGAGGCCGGCTACGATCCTTTCGCCGCAGGCCGCTTCCTTCAATCGATGTCGGCCTATACCGATTTCCGCTCGATCAGCGGCGCCACCGACGCCAGCCTGGACTTCCTGGCCACGCACCCCAACACGCCGCAGCGCATCGATCTGGCGCAGCGCCATGCTCGCCAGTTCGGCGCGCCGGGCGTCGGCACGCGCGACCGCGATTCCTTCCTCGCCGGCATAGACGGCCTGCTCTATGGCGACACGCCTGAGGAAGGCTATGTGCGCGGCGAAACCTTCCTGCACCCGGGCCTTGGCGTGTCGTTCACGGTGCCGGACGGCTTCATCATCGACAATTCGGCGGCAGCGG
Source organism: Mesorhizobium sp. M7A.F.Ca.CA.002.05.1.1 (assembly GCF_003998335.1). Taxonomy (NCBI): domain Bacteria; kingdom Pseudomonadati; phylum Pseudomonadota; class Alphaproteobacteria; order Hyphomicrobiales; family Phyllobacteriaceae; genus Mesorhizobium; species Mesorhizobium sp. M7A.F.Ca.CA.002.05.1.1. The sequence goes on from NZ_RZQI01000064.1 coordinate 2,485, forward strand.
TGACGGCCACCGGCCCCGGCGACATAGCGATCCGTTTCGATGGCGTCTCTATCGACAAGAACCGGGCGCTGACGGACTATATCCGCAGCGGCTGGGTGGCTGGTCTCGTCGACAGCAGCGTCAAGCAGGAAACCATCAACGGCAATGAGGCGGCGACCGCGCATGCCGGCGCCGAAGGCTGGCAATTCGACATAGCGGTGATCCGCGCTGGCGGCCAAGTCTACCGGCTGCTGACCGCGGCCCCTTCCGCCAGCACGTCTCTGGACACGATCGCCCGTTCGGTAAGCGGCTCGTTCCGGATTCTGAGTGCTGCCGAAAAGGCGGCGCTGAAGCCGCTGCACATCCGCGTCGTCACCGTCCAGCCTGGGCAGACGATGGGTTCGCTTTCGGCGCAGATGGTCGGCGTTGACCGCAAGCTCGACCTGTTCCGCGTCCTCAACGCGCTGTCGCCCGGTGCCGCGGTTTCGGCCGGCGACAAGGTCAAGATCGTCACCGACAAGTAGGCGCCGCTGGACGCCTGCCGCCGTTCAGGCGGCAGTCGCCATGAACTCCGGATTCTGCTTCACCAATGCGACCTTGAGCTTTTCCATGGCGCGGGCCTCGATCTGGCGGACGCGTTCCTTGGAGATGCCGAGGGTTTCGCCGAGCGCTTCGAGTGTCGCGCCCTCGTCGTTCAGCCGCCGTTCCTCGATGATCCTCAGCTCCCGTGCGTTGAGCGCGCGAAGCGCCTCCCTCAGCCAGAGCGAGCGGCGCGCGACATCGATCTTGTCGCCGACGATCTCGTCGGGCAGCGGATCGTCCGAAATCAGGAAATCCATGCGCTCGGTCGAACCCGCATCGTCGGCAATAGGCATGTTGAGCGAGGAGTCGGGCGCCGAGAGCCGCGAATCCATCATCGCCACATCGGCTTCGGAGACGCCAAGCGCCTCCGACACTTCGCGATAGAGCGTGGCGTTGGAGAGCGGCTCCGTGCCATTCGCCAACCGCGCGCGCAGGCGTCGCAGGTTGAAGAACAGCGCCTTCTGAGCCGAGCTGGTGCCACCACGCACGATAGACCAGTTGCGCAGGATATAGTCCTGCATCGAGGCGCGGATCCACCATGTCGCATAGGTCGAGAACCGCACCTCGCGCTCCGGCTCGAAGCGGGCGGCGGCCTCGAGCAATCCGACATGACCCTCCTGGACCAGATCGCCGAGCGGCAGGCCGTAATGGCGGAACTTGGAGGCCATGGAAATGACCAGCCGCATATGGGCGACGGTGATTGAGTGCAGCGCGTTCTGGTCGTTGTCCTCTTTCCAGAGCAATGCAAGCCGATGCTCTTCGTCACGCTCGAGGTAGGGAGCCTTCATTGCCGCGCGGACCATGATCCGTCCTGCCGTGTCTTCCATCATGAGGCGCTCCCTGGGTGGTGCGAATGACTTTGCAAAGTTGGCTGCCGCCCGGGTTGAAATGCCGGCGTCGTGCCCTAGAACAGCCAGAACTGCCATGCGCGGGAAAGGTTCCGCGACCGCGGCGGCGCGATTGTGTTGCCTGAAGGATTCTCAGAAGGTCTGAGATGGCAGCGATCACGAGTGGAAAGTGCCGTTTAGAGAATATGGTTTCATAAACCCGCCGTTTTTGAAATCCTGTTCCTTATTTTTTCGGCTTGCATCTGTCAGTTTCCAGCGCTCACAAATATGCCGGCCAGCCGGCCAAGGACGGGATCACAGAAAAATGAAATGGCTCAAGTCGCTCATTATCGCCGGAACGCTGCAGGCCCTGGCTGTCGCTTCAGGTCATGCCGGCCCCAATCTCGACCAGATCAAGCACGCCGGTGTCATCAAGATCGGCACGGAAGGCACCTATGCGCCGTTCACCTACCATGACACGTCCGGTGCACTGGTCGGCTTCGACGTCGAAATCGCCAAGGCGATTGCCGAGAAGCTTGGTGTCCAGGCCGAATTCCTCGAAGGCAAGTGGGATGGACTGATCGCCGGCCTCGACGCCAATCGCTACGACGCCGTCATCAATCAGGTGGGCATCACCGATGCCCGCAAAGCCAAGTACGACTTCTCCGATCCCTACATCGCCTCCAAGGCGGTGCTGATCGTGCGCGGCGACAACACCGACATCAAGAGCTTCGCCGATCTCAAGGGCAAGAAGTCGGCGCAGTCGTTGACCTCGAATTTCGGCAAGCTGGCCGAAACGAACGGCGCTGAACTGGTCGGCACCGATGGCTTCGACCAGTCGATCCAGCTGCTTCTGACCGGCCGCGCCGACGCCACGATCAATGACAGCCTGTCGTTCCTCGACTTCAAGAAGCACAAGCCCGACGCCAATGTGAAGATTGCCGCGCAAGAGGAAAACGCCGACTATTCCGGCGTCATCGTGCGCAAGGGCGATCCGGAGCTGGTCGCCGCGATCAACAAGGCGCTGGCCGACATCAAGGCCGACGGCACCTATAAGAAGATCGCCGACACCTATTTCGGCCAGGATGTTTCGAAGTAATCTACGAGGCGAGCCGCTCCGCGGCCATGAGACACATAGAGCGGCGAGCCGTCTTTGACGGCCCGCCGCTTTTGTCGTGATATGGCAGACGCATTCTCGCCTTGACCAAGCTGCTTCGACCAATCTGGAGGGTCATACGTGCCGCACTGGCTGCAACTGATGCTGGAGTCGCTGCCTTCGCTGCTGTGGGCGGCGCTGATCTTCACCGTGCCGCTGACGCTGTTGTCCTTCGCCTTGGGGCTGGCCGTTGGGTTGGGTGCTGCACTCGCCCGGCTGTTCGGCCCCAAGCCGCTGGTCGCGCTTGTGCGCTTCTATGTCTGGATCTTCCGGGGTACGCCACTTTTGGTGCAGCTGTTCCTCATCTTCTACGGCCTGCCGTCGGTCGGCATCCTGCTCGACGCCTTCACGGCGGCGTTGATCGGATTCACGCTCAACATCGGCGCCTACACGTCGGAAATCATCCGCGCGGCAATAGGCTCGGTGCCGAAAGGCCAGTGGGAAGCCGCCTATTCGATCGGCATGACCTGGGGCCAGGCGATGCGGCGTACCATTCTGCCGCAAGCCGGCCGGGTCGCGGTGCCGCCGCTCTCCAACACCTTCATCTCGCTGGTCAAGGACACGTCGCTGGCCGCCGCCATCACCGTGCCGGAGATGTTCCAGGCGGCGCAGCGCATCGTCGCCACCACCTATGAGCCGCTGATCCTCTATGTCGAGGCGGCGATCCTCTATTTGGCGCTGAGTTCGGTGCTGTCGGCCTTGCAGACGCGGTTGGAGACCCGGCTCAACCGCTATGGCGGCTTCCTGGAGGCGCGCTCATGATCGGCCTCAGCAACATCGAAAAGCGCTTCGGCGACAATCTCGTGTTGAAGGGCGTGACGGTCACCATTGCCGAAGGCAGCGTCACGGCGCTGGTCGGTCCGTCGGGCGGGGGAAAGAGCACCCTGCTGCGCTGTATCAACCTCCTGGAGATCCCGACCTCGGGCACGGTGCGCATTGGCGACGAGACGCTCGAATTCCACCCCGGCGGCAGGGTTCCGGCCAGGGATATCCAGCGCCTGCGGCTGCAGACTGGCATGGTGTTCCAGAACTTCCAGCTGTTTCCGCATCGCACTGCGATCGAGAACGTCATGGAAGGGCTGGTGACGGTGTTGAAATGGTCGCCTGAGAGGGCACGCGAGCGGGCACTGGCTCTGCTGGAGAAGGTCGGGATGGTGCACAAGGCAGACGCCTGGCCAGCGACGCTGTCGGGCGGCCAACAACAGCGCGTGGCGATCGCCCGCGCTTTGGCGCCGTCGCCGAAAGTGCTGCTCTGCGACGAGCCGACCTCGGCGCTCGACCCGGAACTGGCGCAAGAGGTGGTCGAGGTGCTTGGCAAGCTCGCCAGCGAAGGCACGACCATGGTGATGGCGACGCATGATCTGCGCCTCGCCTCCAAGATCGCCCAGGAAGTGGTGTTCCTCGATGCCGGCGTCGTCGTCGAGAAGGGGCCGGCCGCGGTGCTGTTCAACAATCCGCAGCAGCAACGGACGAAGCGGTTCATCGCAACGCTGAAGCAGGAGGCTGAGAAGGAAGGCGGCGGCGCGTAAGAGCGCGGCCCAGAGTGTGTTGAATTCGGGTGATGGCCCAAAAGGGGCGCCGGTTTCCGGGATATCTTGCCGTGCGCGAGCAGGCCGTCAGCCGCCCTCCGGCATACTGGCCCTTGCTGCCGGCAGCCGCTAAAATTTCACCGTCGGCTCTCCCCTGACGCCGCGGCTTTTCATTTGCAGGTTCAGATATGATGGCTGACGAGCGCCACGCCAAGTCCGATGAGGATCGAACCGCATGTCTTGGGGATCACCCATCCGGCGCCGCCGCCGGTGAACCGGCCAACGGCGAGCGAGGCGATGCCGACCGCCGCCAGGTCGGCCATCGAGAAGATAAGATTGACGACGATGCCGAGGATGAGGAATTGCAACCCTACGGCAATGGCGGCTGACGGATCCACGAACTGCGGCAGGAAGGTCAGGAAGAACAGTGCTGTCTTGGGATTGAGGATCTCGACGACCATGCTGTCGCGGAATGTGTTCGGGGCCGGCCTGGCACCGTCCTCGCCCATCCGGTTCCAGCCCAGGAACATGGCAAGGCCCAGCGAAATGAGATATGTGGCGCCCGCCAATCGGATCATCGAGAAAGCGACCGGCGCGTGTTCCATCAGTGCGGCGAGTCCGACCGCCGCGGCCAGGATGTGCACGTAACAGCCGAGATGAACACCCAGTGCCGCCATCAATCCCGCCTGACGGCCATGGGCCAGCGTCTGCGCGGTCATGTAGAGAATCGCCGGCCCTGGCATGCAGGCGAAGGCGAGCGTTGCGAGGGCGAACGGAATCCAAAGATCCAGCGACGGCATGACGGCTCCTCCCATGTGATCAAGCCGTGGGAGGAGTAGGCTGGGGGTCAGGCCGAAAACATACGGCAGATGCCGTATTTGGATCGTGATCGGGCTTGGCTAATCTGCCGATGGTTAAGGGGACGTTGCCGAGCGGCTGCGATGTCAGCCGGCGGGCAATCCCAGACGAACCGCGTAGGCGGTCAGTTCGGCGGTGTTGTGGAGATTGAGCTTGCCCATCAGGTTTTCGCGATGCTTGCGAGCGGTCGGCAGGCTGATACCCAGCCGTTCGGCGATGTCGCGCGTGATCATGCCTTGCGCCACCAGTTGAAGGATCTGCCGTTCGCGCCGCGTCAGCGGCACCGGGGAGAGGATTTCCTGTGCGGCTATCGGCTCGCTGCCCCTGCCCATATCGCTGACGGCGAAGCGAACGGTTTTCGCCAGATAGGTGCCCCCCTTCTTGACCGCTTCGATGGCGGCGCCGAGTTCCTCGGGATCGCCGTCCTTGGTCAGGTAGGCGTTGGCGCCGGCACTGAGCGCGGCGCGCACCGTCCTCGGCTCGATATTGGCCGTCAGCACTACGATGCGCAGGTGTGGCGCCAAGGTCCTGATGGTGGCGATGAACTGCATCCCGGCGACGCCTGGCATGCCGAGGTCGAGGATCAAAAGGTCGGCGCGCGTGCTTCGCAGTTGGCCAAGCAGCGCCTCGCCATCCGCAGCCTCGGCGACGACCGAGACATTGTCCATCGCCGAGATGAGCAGCTTCAGCCCCTCGCGCACGATGGCATGGTCGTCGGCGAGTATGGCGGTGAGCGGGCGATTCATCAGGGCACCATCCAGGACTGCAGCGGCGTATATGGATCAATCGCCAACTTATGCGAAACAGGTTGCCGGTAGATCAACGGTACCGGGGAAGACCGCCCGGAGAATACTTGGGGCAATTGGGGGGATTCGATGCAGGAAGACAAGATACGCCAGGCCCTGATCGGACTCCTGTATCGCAATTCCTACGGCGTGGTCATCTCCAACATCGTGATCTCGATGGCGGCGGTCTATGTGCTGAGAACGGCCGTTTCCACCCATTGGCTGATCGGCTGGCTAGCGGCGCTGTATCTGCTGACGGCTATCCGGGTGCTGGCGTCGCGCCGTTTTTTCAGCCGCGCCCGGGATCGCCACTCGATCTTGCGCTGGGCATGGCTGGCGACGGCATTTTCCTGCATGTCAGGCCTTCTGTGGGGTGTGCTTGGCTGGGTCGGATTCATGCCCGAGGCGCCGATCGTGCTGTCCTTCACGGTCATCGTCCTGACTGGTCTCGTCTGCGGCACCGTGCCGTCTCTGTCGGCCTTTCCGCCGGCGCTGGTTGGTTCCATCCTGGCAACGGTGGTGCCGGTCGCCCTGCGCTGCCTGACCACCCAAAGCGATATTTCCGGCGCCTTCCTGTTCCTGCTCGCGTCGCTGGTGGCGATCAATTTCTACTACTGCCGTATCACCTACCGCATGCTGCGCGAAACCGTCAGCCTGCGACTGGAGAACGAAACGCTGGTCGAGCATCTGCAAGAGGAACGTGACAGGGCGCAGACCGCCGACCGTGCCAAGACGCGTTTTCTGGCGGCGGCGAGTCACGATCTGCGCCAACCGATCCATGCCCTGAGCCTGCTGGTCTCGACGCTTGCCGTTTTGGGGCAGCGCGGCGACGTACCCTCCGGCGAGGCGCGCGACCTGGCCAGCCGGGCGAAATCGGTTGTCAGCAACTTCAGTGGGCTGCTCAACGCTTTGCTCGATATCTCCCGGCTCGATGCGGGCATCGTCACGGTCGCGAGCGAGGCGGTGCCGCTGCGCGACCTCTTTGGTGATCTTCGCAATGAATTCGCCGCCGAGGCGAAACAGCGCGGACTTACGTGGCGCGTGGTCGACAGCGGCCTCTGCGTCGACAGCGACCCGATGATGCTGAAGCGCATTCTCAACAACCTGGTGTCGAATGCCTTTCGCTACACCAAGCAAGGTGGTGTCCTGTTGGGCTGTCGCCGGCGCGGCGCATGTGTGGAGATACAGGTCCTCGACAGCGGCCCCGGCATCCCCGCCGATCAGCAGGGGATGGTCTTCGAGGAGTTCGTGCAGTTGCAGAACCCGGCGCGGGACCGCACGCAAGGCCTGGGACTCGGGCTCGCCATCGTTCGCCGCACCGCCGACCTGTTGGGGCACCCGCTGAAATTGGCTTCGACGTCCGGACGCGGTTCCCTGTTTTCCATCACCGTCGCGAAGGCCGGCGCGGTGCAAGCTCGCTTAGAGGTCGACACGACATCGCCGGCCAGCAGTGCCGCCGGCATCATGGTGGTCGAGGATGAGGGCGACGTTCTCGATGCCATGGTGCGCTTGCTCAACCTGGAGGGACATCGTGTCTATCCCGGCCGCTCCGCCGCAGAGGCACGGAAGGCCCATGCGGCGGCGCTGGCTGCCGGCGATGCGCCGGTCGACCTGATCATCGCAGACTACCGTCTCGAGAATGACACCACCGGCACCGACGCGATCCGTGCGCTTCACGCCCATATCGGCCGCGTTGTCCCGACCATCATCATCACCGGCGATACCTCGCCTTCGCGCCTCAAGGAGATCAGCGCCAGCGGCAGCCGCATCCTGCACAAGCCGATCGCCGACGAGGAATTGCGCGAAACCATTGCTGCGGCCTGCTTTGCTGGCAAGGCGACAAGTGGGGACACACGTTAAACGAAAATGCGCGCTGGACGGCACCACGGTTCGGCGCGCCGGCAAGCCGCGATGCAGCACGCTGGTGCGCAGTACATCATCAACATCGAAGCTGCCGCCCAAAAGCAAAAGAGGCCCCGGTCAAACCGGAGCCTCCAATCGTTTCAGGCAGGATCTCTCGAAAAGGCGAGAAGGATCAGGCAGCTTCTTCCTGCTCGGCCTCTTCATTGTCGGCCTTGGCGCCACGCTTAGGGCCCTTGTTGAGGTTGACCTCGATCAAGCGCACGGCTTCGGTTTCCGACATGCGGTTGACGGCCGCGATCTCGCGGGCCATGCGGTCGAGCGCCGCCTCATAGAGCTGGCGCTCGGAATAGGACTGCTCCGGCTGGTTGTCGGCGCGGTAGAGGTCGCGCACGACTTCCGAGATCGAGATCAGGTCGCCCGAATTGATCTTCGCATCATATTCCTGGGCGCGGCGCGACCACATGGTGCGCTTGACGCGGGCGCGGCCCTGCACGACCTTCAGCGCGCGCTCGACATAATCCTCCTCCGACAGCTTGCGCATGCCGATGGAGGTCGCCTTGGCGACCGGCACCTTCAGGCGCATCTTGTCCTTCGAAAAGTCGATGACGAACAGTTCCAGCTTGTGTCCAGCAACTTCCTGCTCGTCGATCGAGACGATCTGGCCGACGCCGTGCGCCGGGTAGACGATGTACTCGCCGGTCTTGAAACCGTGACGCGCAGCGGTGGACTTCTTCTGCGGGGTGATCGTTGCCATTACGCCCTGAACTCCTTGTTGTGGCACCGGCGTCCTGCCGGTCCGAACTCGCGCGATCGGGGAAGCCGATCGTTAGCCGCACAACAGATGAACCCATCGGAAAGGCCGGACCGGCAAACCGCAACATCGCGACCGCCTGGCCCAGATCGCTCTGGTCCGAATGGGATTTTCACCTTTCAGTGATTTGGGGCGTCTGCGCCATAAATCGACGTTGTGTCACCGGCATGTTTCGCTGATGTAACACAAAAAGTCGGAAGAATCAAGGTTTTGCTGCATACGCGAAGGCCACAGGTCAGCGCCGGCTGTCAAGCCGGTTAATGTGACGTGCCTCTTACCCAGCGTAATACCGGCCTTTGCGGCCGTGTTGTCAATCGCCTTCGCCGGGCTCGGCCGAGAAGTATTTCTCAAACTTGCCGGCCTCGCCGTCGAAGGATTTGGCGTCTCCCGGCGGTTCCTTCTTGGCGGTGATGTTGGGCCATTTCTCGGCGTATTCGGTGTTGACCTGCAGCCATTTGTCGAGGCCGGGTTCGGTGTCCGGCTTGATTGCGTCGGCCGGGCATTCCGGCTCGCAAACGCCGCAGTCGATGCACTCGTCGGGGTGGATGACGAGCATGTTCTCGCCTTCGTAGAAACAGTCGACCGGACAGACTTCGATGCAGTCCATGTATTTGCATTTGATGCAATTGTCGGTCACGACATAGGTCATCGGTCGGCTCCGGGACGTCCCATTTTGTTGGGCTTTTTCCGTCAGGTAACGCCTTTGTCGACCGCTTGCAAGGGTAGCCATTGCGGACGGTGCCGGTGTTTCCGGAATGGAATTCCAGACTGCAGGCCCGGCGGAAGTCAGTCATGTCCCGCAGAGCGTCTGTTTGCCGGGCTCAGTTCTCGCCTCAGGCGTGCCGTTGTCCCAGAACCACTGCGTGTTTTTGGACGCCAGGCATCAATCTTCGCCGAGCAATCGGTCGGTCTGGCGACGTTCCTTCTTGGTCGGGCGGCCGCTGCCGGCCTCGCGCAGCCCCGGAATTGCATCGGGAGGGGCTTCGCCCTTCGGTGCGGGCGGTGGCGACATATCCTCGTAGAGCGTCCGGGCCTCCTCGGCCGGGCCGCGCCGTGCACCGGCGCCGAGCACCTTCCAGATGAAGATGCGACGCTCGAGCGTGATGGTCAGGACGTCGCCTGGCTTGACTTGGTCGGAGGCCTGCGCTGCTTTGTCGCGATTGATGCGGACCCGGCCGGCGACGACCAACTTCGCCGCCAGCGAGCGCGATTTCACGGCGCGGGAGAAGAACAGCCATTTGTCGATGCGCTGGCGGCCTTCGGCAACCATCGAAGCGAGCCGGGTTCTACTTCTTCAGCTGGTCGCGGAGAGCGGCGAGCTTGGCGAAGGGCGAATCCGGATCGAAACGCACCGGACGCTCCTCGCGCGGCTTCGGCTGGAAGGCCGGCTTGCCGCCTTGCGGACCACCTTTGCCATCAGGCCTGCCACCCTTCCAGTCGGGACGGCCTTCGCGGCGGTCGGGACGTTCGCCCTGCGGCCTGCCATCACGTCGCTGTTCGCCTTCGGCCTGCGGCTTGGGCTTGAATTTCGAGCGGTCGAAGCGCGGCTTGCCGGCTCCATCGCGCCGTCCTTCATGGGCCGGGCGTTCTCCGGGTGCAGCAGCGGCCGGTGCGCCGGCGGCATCCGCAGGCGCATCGCTTCGGCCGCGCGCTTGTCCGTTGCGCGGGCGATTGTTCCTGCGGTTGTCATCGCGGTTGCGCGGGCGCTGTTCGAAGCGGCCCTGACGCCACAACAGGA
>NZ_RZQI01000651.1:0-3439 GCF_003998335.1 Mesorhizobium sp. M7A.F.Ca.CA.002.05.1.1
GGCCAGCGCGCGCCGGCCGGCCGCGGTCTCGGGTTTGGCCGCGACAAAGGCCGACAGCTCGTCGACGACCGATCGTGCCGCCTTGGGATCGTCACGCTCGATTGCGTCGAGCGCCCGTTTCTGCAGCTTTTCGACCTCGGCGAGGCGGCCGATCGCCAGGAATTCGCGAATCAGGATCACCATAAGCGCCAGCACGGCGATGGCAGCCATGCCGGCGGCCAGCCAGCCCAGCCATTCGGCGCGCGCAAAGAGGTCGCGTATGAGCTGGTCGGTCCACAAGCCGACAGCCAGCGAAACCAGCACGCCAAAGGCGCCGAAGAAGATGCTGCCGAGCAGCGAGCGTTTCCTGGGGGCAATGGCCGGTGGCGGCTCCGCGGCAATGATGTCGGGCTCGTCGAAGACATCGACTTCCGCCGGGAGGACCATCGCGACATCGGTCTTCATCGCGCGCGGTTTGCGCTGGGCATCGGCCTGGGGGCGCGGCTCAGGGGCCGTTTGTCTCGGTGGGGTTTCCGGTTCGATCCGGAACGCTGCCGGCTTGCGGGGCGCGGTCATGCCAGATGATCTCCGATCAGGAACTGCAAGGCACGGTCGAGCCTGATATGCGGCAGCGACAGGGTGATACCTTCAGCCGTTCGTTCTAGCTTTGGCGGACGGAAACGGACGAAGCGGATTGCAGGGTCCGCGGCATCCTGCTTGTGATCGGCTCCCGAAAGATCAAAAACTGCATCAATTTTCTCCGGTAAGTCACCAGGAAATATGGCTGTTTCAGTTTTTCCATCGAAAGTTTCACCGTTGATCCTCTCGCCGGCGATCGGCGTGCCGATAATGACTGGCAACGTCTCCCGGCCTTGCTTGACGGTGCCTTCGCGCGTCGCGCGCACCGCCGCCATGGCGACCACGTCGACATCGGCGCCGGTGAAATTCGCCCGTGCCACGGCTCGGTCGGCAAGCCGCCGCACGATCGCCTGCAGGCGGTCATGGCTTTCGTGGTGCAGATGGTCGGCCTTGGTCGCGGCAACCAGGATGCGGTCGATGCGCCGCGAAAACAGATCGGTGAGGAAGCTGCCCCGGCCAGGTCGGAAACAGCTGAGGATCTCGGTCACCGCGCGTTCCAGGTCGGCCATGGCGCCGGGGCCGGCGTTCAGCGCCTGCATGGCGTCGATCAGCACGATCTGGCGATCGAGGCGGGTGATGTGTTCGCGAAAGAAGGGTTTGACGACATGCGTCTTGTAGGCCTCATAGCGCCTGTCCATCATGGCGTGCAGCGACCCCGGGCGCGGACGCCTGTCGCCGATCCCGGCCAGGGGCGCGAAGGTCAGTGCCGGCGAGCCTTCGAGATCGCCAGGCATCAGGAAGCGGCCGGGCGGCAAGGTCGAAAGCGCCCGCTCGTCGAGCTTGCAGGCCTTCAGATAGGCGGCGAAGTTCTCGGCTAGCCGGCGCGCCGTCATCTCGTCGGCATCGGCGTTCGGATCGATCCCGGCCGACAACGCCCGCCAGCTCTGCGACAGGTCCTCGCGCACCGGCAGAACGGCCATTTCGAAGGCTTCCTGCGAAAAATCGGCGAAGGACTTGCCGAGCAGCGGCAGATCGAGCAGCCATTCGCCGGGATAGTCGACAATATCGACCGACAGTCTGCCCGAGGAAAACATGCGGCTCCAGCCGGAGGCCGATTCATATTCGATGGTCAGCCGCAGTTCCGAAATGGCGCGCGTCGAATCGGGCCAGGCGCGGTCGTTGAGCAGGGCGGCAATGTGGTCCTCGTACTGGAAACGCGGCACCGCGTCGTCGGGCTGCTGCTCGAGGAAGGCGCGGGCGATGCGACCCGATTTCTGCGCTTCGAACAGCGGCAGGCGCCCGCCATGGATCAAATTGTGGACTAGGGCCGATATGAACACTGTTTTGCCGGCGCGGGACAATCCGGTCACGCCGAGGCGCAGCGATGGGCAAAAAAGCCCGGTGGCGCGGCCTGACAGCGTGTCGAGGGCAATCCTCGCCTCGTCGGTGAAGGTGGTCAGCGATGATGCCAAAATATGCTCTCTCGGACTTCGGTCCGCCCGATATAGGCTCTACAACCAGGCTTTGAAATGGCTTCAGAGATCGGCCGGCGTCAGGAACGCTTCGAGATAGCCGGCGCCTTGAGCGGCGCTGGCAAGATCGCCGTCGAAGCGGACGACCGCCAGGCCTGCGGTCGGAAACCCGTGGTTCAGCGTGGCCCGCGCGGTTTCGTCGCCGTCGCCCGAAACTGCCATGGTGAGGTCTTCCATCATCGGGTTGTGGCCAATGACCAGCAATGAGCCCGATCCGCCATTGTCGCGGATAAGGTGGAGGTAACCGGCCGCGTCCGCGCTGTAGAGCGCGTCGAAGAACAAGACCCGGCCGGTGTCGGTCTGGCCGGCCAGGCCTTCCAGCGTCTCCTTGGCGCGTTTGGCATTGGAGCAGAGTGTGCGGTCCGGAACATAGAGGCGGGAGCGCATGGCGGCGCCCATCATTTCGGCATCGGAACGGCCGGACGCGTCGAGCGGGCGATCGAAATCCCGCATGCCGGGCAGTGCCCAGCCAGCCTTTGCATGTCGCAACAGATAAAGCCTGCTCACCCAACCTCCGAATGCCGAAGCCTCCCGGGATTAGCCACGAGAACGGCGTTGCGCACAATGCCCGTGCTCTTCAAACACAGCGAATCACCCAATGCTGCTTGCTGCAAAGGCGCTTGCGTATCGCCCCGGGATCACGGCCGATCTCGGAAAGCATGTGCCACCGGATCCAAAGTGTCTCGGCGGAGTTTGTACCAAAGCGACCGTACGCGGCTGCAAAGACCCGTGGCGGGATACTTTAACAATTGCGTGAAACAGCGGCCGATTGCGCTTGTGCAGGCGTCGGACGACGAATATATAGGCGCCAAATTTGGGGCAGTTTGGGTGAGTCGAATGAACGACATCGTTACCGCCGATTACGTACCCTCCGAAGACGAGCCGTTCATGAACGAGCGGCAGAAATCCTACTTCCGCTCAAAGCTCGTCACCTGGAAGAATGACATATTGCGCGAAGCGCGCGAAACACTGGAAATCCTGCAGCAAGAAAACGCCAACCACCCCGATCTGGCCGACCGCGCCTCTTCGGAAACCGACCGTGCCATCGAACTCAGGGCCCGTGACCGTCAGCGCAAGCTCATTGCAAAGATCGACTCCGCCCTGCAGCGCATCGACGAAGGCACTTACGGCTATTGCGAAGAGACCGGCGAGCCGATCGCGCTGAAGCGGCTCGATGCGCGTCCGATCGCGACATTGTCGATCGAAGCGCAGGAGCGGCATGAGCGCCGCGAAAAAGTCTATCGCGACGACTGAAGGTCAAGGCCGGCGGCGCACGGCCGGCTGTCCCGAACGAACTCGATCCTGAAAATGGCCGGTTTTCCGGCCATTTCTATTGGTGCGGCATCCAC
>NZ_RZQI01000652.1:0-3437 GCF_003998335.1 Mesorhizobium sp. M7A.F.Ca.CA.002.05.1.1
ATTGAGGAATTGAGGAATTGAGGAATTGAGGAAGAAGCACAGACAGCGCCGGATATGGCCCGCTTTTTCTCCAATCCTTCAGTTCTTCAATTCCTCAATTCTACCTGTCATCCCACCCGCGCACGTGCCTCCAGATAGCGGCTGATCGCAGCATTGAGCTCGCCGCCAAGGATGAAGATCGCCGAGACCATGTAGAGGAAGACCACGGCGATCATGATCGAGGCCAGGCCGGCATAGGTCGTCACATAGGACGAGAAGTGGTCGAGATAGGTGGCGAAGATGGTCGAACCGATAAGCCATGCCGCCAGCGTGAAGACGATGCCCGGCACCAGCGAGACGAAGCGGCGCTTGCCCGCCGGCAGCCAGAAATGCACGGCAAACAATCCGCCGACAATGACCGCCGAAGCGATGACGTAACGCCACAGCGTGATGGTGCCCATATAGGGCTTGATCCAGTCGATATGGGCTTCGGCGATCCGCGCCAGCAGCGGCGCGAACACCAGGAGCACGCTGATCGCCAGGAAACCGGCCGTGGCGATGAGAACGAAGATGATGCTCTGCACCCGGCGGTAGATGATGCCGCGCGTTTCCGAAACGCGATAGGCGCGGTTGAGCGACGTGCGCAGCGCCTCGATGCCGTTCGACGCAAAATAGGCAGCAAGCACCACACCATAGGTCAAAAGGTCGGTGCGCCGGACGGTCAGCACATTGAGCACTTCGCGCGCGATCGGCTTGGCGATCTGTTCGGGCCAGGTGTCGAAGACCAGATGCACGGCGGTGTCGGAGAACGCCTGCGCGCCCAGGAAGCTCGCCAGCGTCGTCGCGAAGATCAGGAACGGGAACAGTGCCATCAGCGATGTGATCGCCAGATGGCTGGCCATCGCCCAGCCGTCATCGGTGTTGAAATGGCCGAGCGCGTCGTAGAGGACCCGCTTGAGGGCTACGATCTTCCGCAACAAGAACCGCGCCCTCCAATTGTCTCCACGCCGGGAATATGGGAAGGGATTGCGGCAAATGGCAACCCTTGGCGAAACCACGAACAGTCCGGCGCGAAAGTTGCGCTCGATTATCATCACCGGTGCGTCTTCGGGAATAGGCGCGTACTGCGCCCGCGCGTTGAAGGCAGAAGGCTGGCGGGTGTTCGCAACGGCGCGCAAGCCGCAGGACATCGCCGCGCTCGAAGCCGATGGCATCGAGGCCTTCTATCTCGATTATTGCGAGCCGGACTCCATCGCCTCGCTGGTGGCGGCGGTGCTCGACCGCACCGGCGGCCGGCTCGACGCCCTTTTCAACAACGGCGCCTATGCGCAGCCGGGCGCCGTCGAGGATCTGCCCGTTGCGGCGCTCAAGCAGCAGTTCGAGGCGAATTTCTTCGGCTGGCATGATTTGACCCGCCGGCTGGTGCCGGTGATGCGCCGCCAGGGTGACGGCCGCATCGTCCACTGTTCGTCGATCCTTGGCCTCGTGCCGGTGCGCTTTCGCGGCGCCTATTCCGCGTCGAAGCATGCACTGGAGGCCTTGATGCTCTGCCAGCGCCAGGAACTGGCCGGCAGCGGCGTCCACGTTTCGCTGATCGAGCCGGGGCCGGTGAAGTCGAAGATCGCCAGCAATGGCCTCATTTGGTTTCTCAGCAACATCGACCACGAGAATTCCGTGCACCGCGTGGACTATGCGGCGCAACTCGAGCGGCTGCGGACCGGCGGCAGCCAATCGGCCTTGAAGCCAGGGCCGGAAGTCGTTCATGCGGCGCTGCGCCATGCACTTCTGTCGCGGCGCCCACGCCCGCACTATGTGGTAACAGTGCCGGCCAGGATCGGTGCGGTGCTCAAACGCATCCTGCCTGCATCGATGCTTTACCGCCTGATGGCCAAACGCGCCTGAACGCCAAAACAACTGGAACGAAACAATGGCAACCGTCTTCAACATTCTCGCCATTCTGGTCATGGTCGCCGTTGCGGTCGTGCTTGTTCGTGGCCTCATCAATATGATGCGCGGCGGCTCCGGCGTCACATCGAACAAGCTGATGCAGGCGCGCGTCATGCTGCAGGCCGTGGCGCTGGTGCTGATCCTGCTTGCGGTGTATTTCACCCGCAAGTGAGGGATGTCGGCGGGGAGGCGAAATGGTCAAGCTCAACAAGATCTACACCCGCACCGGCGATGATGGCACCACGGGTCTCGGCACCGGCGAGAGGCGGCTGAAATCCGACCTGCGGGTAGACGCCTACGGCACGGTCGACGAAGCCAATGCCTGCATCGGCATCGCCCGGGTCCACACGGCCGCGATCCATCCCGCGATCGACGCCATGCTTTCCCGCATCCAGAACGATCTGTTCGACCTCGGCGCCGATCTCGCCGTGCCCGACGACGGCAAGCCGCTCGGCTATGAGCCGCTTCGGATCGTCGCCGTGCAGACCGACCGGGTCGAAAAGGACATCGACCTTCTCAACAAGGAGCTTCAGCCGCTCAAATCCTTCGTGCTCAATGGCGGCACGCCGGCAGCGGCGGCACTTCACCTTGCCCGCACCGTGGCGCGGCGGGCCGAAAGGCTGATCGTGGCCCTTGCCCAGGATCCGGACGAGCACGTCAACCGCGACGGTCTGAAATACATCAACCGGGTCTCGGATTTCCTGTTTGTCGCCGCCCGGGCGGTCAATGACAACGGAAACGCCGACGTGCTATGGGTTCCCGGCAAGAACCGCTGATTGTCGAAAGCGGAAGAGGGCCTGGGGCATGTTCATCCCGCTTTACGACACCAACAGGCTGCGGCACATCAGGCTGCAATATGTGACCATCGGGCTGATCGTGGTCAATGCCCTGGTCTACCTTGCCACCGCGCTCGGCGGCGAGAGTTTCTCCAATGCCGCCGTGCTTGGTCTCGGCTTCATCCCGTCGGTCGTCCATGACACCGCCGAGCTCGATCCCCGTTTCATCGTCATCCCCGAAAGCCTGAGCTACCTCACCTATTCCTTCCTGCATGCAGACATCTTCCATCTCGGCGGCAACATGCTGTTCCTGTGGGTGTTCGGCGACAATGTCGAGGATGCGCTCGGCCACATCCGCTACCTCATCTTCTACCTGTTGTGCGCGATCGCCGGCGCCGCTTTCCAGGGCCTCGTCGCCTGGGATTCGCAGGCGCCGCTGATCGGTGCCTCCGGCGCCATCGCCGGCGTGGTCGTCGCCTATCTGATCCTTTATCCCAGGGTGAAGGTCTGGGTGCTGGCCTTTGCCCGCATTCCGCTCCGCATCCCGGCCTTCATCCCGCTCATCTTGTGGGTGCTGTTCCAGGTGGTGATGTTTGCCGCCGGCGGCGAGGACCAGATTTCGTGGGCCTGCCATATCGGCGGCATCATTGCCGGAGCCGTTCTTGTGCTCGTCCTGCGCAGCCGCGGCGTGCCGCTGTTTGCCGGCGCCGACGAGGACGTCGCGCCCACCGCTCC
>NZ_RZQI01000653.1:0-3435 GCF_003998335.1 Mesorhizobium sp. M7A.F.Ca.CA.002.05.1.1
GATGACGGTGTTGCCGGCATCGAGGCCGAGGATGTAGCTTGCCATTGGCGCCTCCCGAGGCCGCAGCCTATGCCTGGTTGTACAGATCCCAGGCCACGCCGCCATCGGCATCGTCATGAATGATCGCCATCAGCCCGCGCACGACAGCGCTCGGGTTGGCATGCTGGTAGATGTTGCGGCCATAGACCATGCCAAGCGCACCCTGTGCCATCAAGGCGGCCGACTTGTCGAACACGGCACGCAGATCCTCCTTGCCGCCGCCGCGCACCAGCACCGGGCAGCGCGCCGCCTCGACGACGCGGTGGAAGTCGTTGGGATCGGTGGTCGGATCGGCCTTGACGATATCGGCACCCATTTCACGGGCAAGCCGGGTCAAGGTGACGATCTTTTCGGCATCGCCGTCGACCATGTAGCCGCCATGCTCAGTGACCGGCAGCATGGCCAGCGGCTCGATCATCAGCGGCAGGCCGTATTTCTCGCAATCGGCGCGCACGCGGGCGATGTTCTGCACGCATTGCCGGAACAGGTCGGGTTCGTCGGGCAGCATGAACAGATTGACCACGACGCAAGCCGCATCCATCTCGATGGCGCCAAGCAAGGGCTCGGCTTCATTCTGCAGCACCGCCCACATCGCCCGGTGGCGTATCCTGTTATAGGGATTGCCCATGTCGATGCGCATCACCAGCGCCGGCTTGTCCTTGCCAGGCACGGCCTGCAGCAGATCGGCCTGGCCGTAGTTCATCTGGATGGCGTCGGGGCCGGCCTTGACCAGCTGATTGACCACACCGGCCATGTCTTCCAGCCCGGCAAGGAAGCTCGGCTCGTTGCAGACACCGTGATCGATGGCTACGTCGAGGCAGCGGCCGCCACCGAACAGCCGGTTCATGCGGACTTTCTTGTTT
The DNA here is from genome assembly GCF_003998335.1 of Mesorhizobium sp. M7A.F.Ca.CA.002.05.1.1. NCBI lineage: Bacteria > Pseudomonadati > Pseudomonadota > Alphaproteobacteria > Hyphomicrobiales > Phyllobacteriaceae > Mesorhizobium > Mesorhizobium sp. M7A.F.Ca.CA.002.05.1.1. The sequence continues at coordinate 903 of NZ_RZQI01000653.1, forward strand.
ATGCGCATAGGGCGCTCCTTTGATGCGTCTGGAGATCGATGCCGTGCCGGTCGGCCAGCAAGGCGAGGAAGGTCGAGCGCTCGGTGGCGGCCTCGCTGGCGCTCCAGCCCTTGTGCGCCGCCAGCATGTCGAGAACGGCGTTGATGAGGTCGAAACTGAGACCGCCCGAAATGGCGATGGTGGTGCGGCGCAGGAACAGGTCGGCAAGGCACTCGATCTGTTCGCGCTCGATGATGCGCCCGATTTCGCTTGCCGAATAGTCCGACTGCGGCAGCATCTGTTCGCCCGCGGGGTGCGAAACGAAATCCCTGGCCGACGTGCCATAGCGCTGCAGAAGTGTGCGCGCGCGCTCGACCGGCAGGCCATGCTCGGCGGCGAATGACGCGCACCAGGCGTCCGGATCGGCGGGGAAATCGCGGCCGCCACCGATGGCCATGTCCTGCGTGCCCTTGCCGCGCGCGAGGCCGAGCCGCTTCAACGCCATATCTGCGGCCAGCGCTCCAAACGAACGGAAGGTGGTCCACTTGCCGCCGATCATGCACAGTGTCGCCGGCAGATGCCCGGCCGGTTCGACGAACTCGCAAAAATGATCGCGCGGTATGCGGCTGGTAAAACTGTCCTCGCTGGCGGGCAACGGGCGCACGCCGGCGAAGCGGAACACGATCTGGTTTTCCGTGATCTTGATCGAGGGGAAGACGAAAGCGAGCGACTGCAAGATGTAGCGCTGCTCGTCCTCCTCGCAACGGACCTGGTCCGGATCGTCCACCCGGATGTCGGTCGAGCCGATCAGCACCTTGCCTAGATATGGAAACAGGATGCAGATGCGCCCGTCCTCGTTCTCATAGTAGACCATATGGCCGCCGAGCGCGTCGAACAGTTCGCCGTTGTCGACGATCAGATGCGAGCCCTTGGTACCGCCCATCATCGTCTGCGCCGTTGCCCCGATGGCCTTGTTGGTCAGGTCGATCCAGCCGCCGGTGGCGTTGATGACCAGTTGCGGCCGCACCGGCAGCTCTTCGCCGGTCAGCGTGTCGGTGATGACAAGGCCATCGCCTGTCGACGACACCTGCGCATAGTTCAAGACGCGGGCATTCGTCGCGCTCGCCATGGCGTCCAGCAGCATCTCCAGGCCGAGGCGCTCGGGCCGGCTCACCCAGGCGTCGTAGTAGGTCGCCGAATTGCGGATCGCCGGGTTGATCGCCGGCCATGTCTTCAGGGTTTCAGCGCGGCCCCTGAACCGGTGCGTTGGCATCAAACGCCGTGCAGCGGTGAAAAGGTCATACATGGCAAGCCCGGCCTTGATGACCAGCGCCCCGCGCCGGCTCGGCCGCCGCGTCAACCCCAGGAAACGCACCGCACCGTTGGCGAGACCGGAGAAAATGTCGAAGATCGGCACCGTCGTCGGCAGCGGAGCCACATAGTGCGGGGCATTCCTCAGCAGCCGGTCGCGTTCGAGCAGCGATTCGCGCACCAGTTTGAATTCGCCGTTTTCGAGGTAGCGCAGGCCGCCATGCACCATGCGCGACAGGGCGGCGCTGGCGCCGCTGCAATAGTCGCCCTTTTCCGCCAGCACGACATCGACGCCTTGCAGGGCCAGTTCGCGAAAGACGCTGATGCCGTTGATGCCGCCACCGATGACGAGCACGGCGATATCAGGCCGGTCGCGCAGACCAGCGATTGTATGACTACGGTTCATCGGGGCTGTTGCCTTTTTGCTCAGGCATCCATCGCGGTGAGATGCGCGGCTGCCGCGGCGTCGATTGCCGCTAGCTCGCTTGCCGCAAGCGTGATCTCGCCGGCCCGTGCATTGTCGAGCGCCTGTTCGGGATTGCGCGCGCCGCACAGGGCGAAGGTGATGCCCGGCTGGGCGAGCGTCCAGGCGATGACGATCTGCGCCGTCGACGCCTGGTGGCTCTCGGAGATCGGGGCGATTGCCTCTTTCAGCTTTGCGACTTTCTGCCGGTTGGCCGTGGAAAAGCGTGGGTTGTCCTTGCGCTGGTCGTCGCCGCCGAATGTGCGCTCTGGGTCGACCGTGCCGGTAAGCAGCCCCAGCGCCAGCGACGAGTAGCTGAGGGTGGCAATGTCATGGCGGCGGGTGATCGGCAGCAGGCTGCTCTCGATGTCGCGGTCGATCATCGAATAGCGCTCCTGGATCGCATCGAGCTGGCCGGCATCGATATACTGGCCAAGATCCTCGGCGCTGATGTTGCTGGCGCCAATGGCGCGGATCTTGCCGGCTGCCTTGAGCTTTTCCAATACCGCCATCGTCTCGGCGATCGGCGTCGTCGGGTCCTGCCAATGGGTGATGTAGAGGTCGATATGATCGGTGCCCAGACGGCGCAGGCTCTGCTCGATCTCATAGGCGATGCCGTCGGCGCCGAGATAGCGATGCACAGGCTTGCCGTCCTGATCGAAGAAATGGCCGCCCTTGCCCGAATGCCAGTTCAGCCCGCATTTGGTCGCGATCACCACCTTGTCGCGCTTGCCCTTGATGGCGGTGCCCACGATCGCCTCGCTGCGGCCAAGACCGTAG
>NZ_RZQI01000654.1:0-3420 GCF_003998335.1 Mesorhizobium sp. M7A.F.Ca.CA.002.05.1.1
GGTGCATGAGATCGCCATGGACTACCAGCCGGACGCCGTCGGCGCGGTCGGCCACATGGAGGTCTATCCTAACTCGCGCAACATCATCGCCGGGCGCACCGTCTTCACCGTCGACATCCGCTCCCCGGAAAAGGAAGTGCTGGACGCCATGGACGGCCGCATCCGCGAAGGCATCGACACGATCTGCGATGCGCTCGACATCCGCTACGAGATCGAGCAGGTCGGCGCTTTCGATCCGGTCACCTTCGACGCGGGTTGCGTCAAGGTGATCCGCGATGCCGCCGAACGTCTCGGCTATTCCCACCGCAACATCGTCTCCGGCGCCGGCCATGACGCCTGCTGGATCAACCGCGTCGCGCCCACCGCCATGGTGATGTGCCCCTGCGTCGACGGCTTGAGCCACAACGAGGCCGAGGAGATCACCAAGGAATGGGCTTCGGCAGGTGCCGATGTTTTGTTCCATGCGGTGGTGGAGACGGCTGTCATCATGGAGTGAGCTTAGAATCTACCTCCAAACGACGCTCGCAAAGAAGCGCGAAGAGAACAAGGGAACAGCTAATGACCAAAGTTATCCGAAACGGCACCATCGTCACCGCCGACCGCACCTGGAAGGCCGATGTGCTGATGCAGCACGGCAAGATCGTCGCCATTGGCTCGGACCTGCATGGCGACCACGAGTTCGACGCCACCGGTTGCTACATCATGCCGGGCGGCATCGACCCGCATACCCATCTCGAAATGCCGTTCATGGGCACCTATTCGGCCGATGATTTCGAATCCGGCACCCGCGCCGCGCTCTCCGGCGGCACCACCATGGTGGTCGATTTCTGCCTGCCGGCGCCGCAGCAGTCGCTGCTCGAAGCCTTGCAGATGTGGGACAACAAGACCTCGAAAGCGTCCTGCGACTACTCCTTCCACATGGCGATCACCTGGTGGGGCAAGCAGGTGTTCGACGAGATGGCCACTGTCGTCGACAAGGGCATCACCTCGTTCAAGCATTTCATGGCCTACAAGGGCGCGCTGATGGTCGATGACGACGAGATGTATGCGTCGTTCCAGCGCTGCGCCGATCTCGGCGCGCTGCCGCTGGTGCATGCCGAGAATGGCGATGTCGTTGCCGCCCTGTCGCAGAAGCTGCTGGCTGCCGGCAACAACGGCCCCGAGGGCCACGCCTATTCACGGCCACCCGAAGTGGAAGGCGAGGCGACCAACCGCGCCATCATGATCGCCGACATGGCCGGCGTGCCGCTCTATGTCGTGCATGTCTCCTGCGAGCAGAGCCACGAGGCGATCCGCCGCGCGAGGCAGAAGGGCATGCGGGTGTTCGGAGAACCGCTGATCCAGCACCTGACCCTGGACGAGAGCGAGTATTTCGATAAGGACTGGGATCATGCGGCGCGCCGCGTGATGAGCCCGCCCTTCCGCAACAAATTACACCAGGATTCGCTGTGGGCGGGCCTGCAGGCGGGCTCGCTGCAGGTGGTGGCGACCGATCATTGCGCTTTCAGCACCAAGCAGAAGCGCAACGGCGTCGGCGATTTCACCAAGATTCCGAACGGCACCGGCGGGCTTGAAGACCGCATGCCGGTGCTCTGGACCACCGGCGTCAACACCGGCCGGCTGACGATGAACGAGTTCGTCGCGGTGACCTCGACCAACATCGCCAAGATCCTCAACATGTATCCGAAGAAGGGCGCCATCGTAGAGGGCGCCGACGCCGACATCGTCGTCTGGGATCCCCAGCGCAAGAAGAAGATCACCTCGAAGAAGCAGCAGTCTGTCATCGACTACAACGTGTTCGAAGGGTTCGAGGTGACCGGTCTGCCGCGGTTCGTGTTCTCGCGTGGCGAACTGTCGATCCAGGAGGCCGAGGTCAAGGCCAAGCCCGGTCATGGCGAGTTCGTTGGCCGCGAGCCGAATGCGGCGGTCAACCGGGCGCTGTCGACGTGGAAGGAAATCTCCGCGCCGCGCAAGGTGGAACGCACCGGCATCCCGGCGACCGGGGTTTGAGCTTGCGCGGCTCGAAGAACGCCAAGAAACGGATGATTGCCGACAAACACGGCGCCGCCTTTGGGGATGTGTCGCAGTGCCGATAATTGCCGAACTCGGCGCCGCCCCTCATCCGCCTGCCGGCACCTTCTCCCCGTATACTGACGGGGAGAAGGGAGATGAACGCAACCTCGCCGCCCTTTTTTGTAACGTCGGAGATTGGCGAAATCCTCCGCGAAATCGTCCTTCTCCCCGTCACTATACGGGGAGAAGTGCCCGGCAGGGCGATGAGGGGCAGCGCAAACCTCGGGCAATTGACCGGTGGGATCCTAGCCCGTCGATACCGGCTTCAGGCGACCAGTGCATCCAGTTCCGGCAGCAGGACGACGCTTTCCTGTTCGTTGGGATCGGTGCGGGCAATGACGGCCGAAGACGGGGCGCTGCTCAGATTGGCCGGCAGATGCGGCACGCCGGCCGGAATGTAGAAGAGGTCGCCGGCCTTGACCACGATATGATGCTCGAGCCGGTCGCCGTACCAGGTGTGGACTTCGCCGGAGAGCACGTAGATCGCCGTCTCGTGGCTCTCATGCATATGCGCCTTGGCGCGTGCGCCGGGCGGCATGGTGAGCATGTGCATGCAGATGCCGGAGGCGCCGACGGTCTCGGCGGCGATGCCGGCGAAATAGGTCAATCCCTGCTTGCCTTCATAAGTGCTTTCAGGGCGGATAAGATGACAGGTGGGTTTGGGCGACATCGGGGAAACTCCGGGCGTCGATCGAGTGGGACAAGGTCAGTGGGACAGGGCCAAATGGGACAGGATAAGTGGAAAACAACATCGCGATAAAAGCAATCGGATTCCAGCCGCCGCAGGGACGGAAACAGGCAGGCGGCAGCCGATGACGGGGACTTCGCCAGCCGTCGTCGCGGCAAGCAAACTCGGACTGACCTTCCAGACCAATGACGGGCCGGTGCAGGCGCTGTCAAACGTCGATCTCACCATCGGCAAGGGGGAGTTCGTCTCCTTCATCGGCCCTTCGGGCTGCGGCAAGACCACGTTGCTGCGCGTCATCGCCGATCTGGAGAAGCCGACCTCGGGGACGATTTCGGTCAATGGCATGACAGCAGAGCAGGCGCGCGAGAAACGCGCCTATGGCTATGTTTTCCAGGCCGCCGCGCTGTTTCCGTGGCGGACGATCGAGCGCAATGTCGGGCTGCCGCTGGAGATCATGGGCCTGTCCAAGGCGGAGCAAGGCGAGCGTATCAAGCGCACGCTCGAGCTCGTCAACCTCTCTGGCTTCGAGAAGAAATATCCCTGGCAGCTCTCGGGCGGCATGCAGCAGCGCGCCTCGATTGCCCGTGCGCTGGCCTTCGATGCCGACCTGCTGCTGATGGACGAGCCGTTCGGCGCGCTGGACGAGATCGTGCGCGACC
>NZ_RZQI01000655.1:0-3417 GCF_003998335.1 Mesorhizobium sp. M7A.F.Ca.CA.002.05.1.1
GATGACGGCTGCCCCAAGCGGCATGCCGGCGGGCGTGTCGGGAATGGCGATTTTGACCCGGATCGAGCCCGAAGCCGGGTCGACCGCAGGCGAGATTTCGCGGACCTTGCCCGTCGCCCTGACCTGCGGATCGGACAACAGCGTGATCGTCACCGCAGGCGATGCCGGTGCCTTGGCGATCAGCGTCTCCTGCACGTTGAACACGGCGTCGCGGTCACCGTCCTCGGCGACGGTGAAGACGGTTTGCGCGGCTTGCACCACTTGGCCGGTTTCGACTTGGCGGGCGGTGATCACGCCGGCGGCACCGGCCTTGAGCTCGGTGAAGGACAGGTTTTGCTGGGCGTTGGAGAAAGCGCTCTGCGCGGCTTCGACGCTGCCTTGTGCCACCTTCAGGGCCTGGTCCGCGGCGTCATAATCGCGCCTGGTGGTAAAACCCTGGGCGAGCAGCGTCTTCTGCCGTTCGAAGGCGGCGGCGGACTGGGTCAATTGCGCCTGCGCCGCGTCGAGATCGGCCTGCGCCGAGCGCAAATCGGATTCCTGCTCCTGCGGATCGATCCGGGCGAGCACCGTGCCTTGATCGACATGCTGGCCGACATCGACAAACCGTTCGGCGACGCGACCGCCGACCCGGAACGACAGATTGTTCAGCGTACGCGCCGCGATCACCCCGGTCAGTGAGGTCCTTGGCGCATAGTCGGCCATCGCCACCGTTTCGGTGCGCACCATGACCGGCAATTTCTTGTCCGCCGCCTCCTGCTTCTGGCAGCCGGTTAGCAGAAGAGCCGCCGTGCAAGCGAAAAGCACCGAGGCGATCGGACAAGAAAACAGGCAGGGGGTTTTGACCGACGGCCGCGAGACGGACGATGTCGCGTTCCTGCTCATGGACTCCCCCAGCCCCGTGGGCGGCTAGCGCGGATCGCGAGACCTCGCGGATATCTGGAGGATAGTCGATCCCCGGGAAAAGGAAACCGGTGTCGTACGTGTATCGGGCAACTGGTTAAGCGCCGGGATCCACCTGTCGCAGGCCCAATCGCCTGCCGGTGGTGCCGACTTGAGGAAAACGTGAAATAAGGTCAGAAGACGTCTCAACGGCATCAAACAGGACGGGCGCCGGCCCGGTGAGGATACGATGAAGAATTCAGCCATTTCCGAACGCAAGAACCAATCGATTTCCCGCGGCGTCGGCATGACCACGCAGATCTATGCCGACCGGGCTGAAAATTCGGAAATCTGGGATGTCGAGGGACGTCGCTATATCGATTTCTCGTCGGGCATCGCCGTGGTCAACACCGGGCATCGCCATCCCAGGGTGATCGAGGCGGTCAAGGCACAGCTCGACCGCTTCACCCACACCTGCCACCAGGTGGTGCCCTATGAGAGCTATGTGCGCCTGGCCGAACGGCTGAACGGCATGCTGCCTGGCAAGTTCGAGAAGAAGACGATCTTCGTCACCACCGGGGCCGAGGCGGTAGAGAACGCCATCAAGATCGCCCGCAATGCCACCGGCCGTCAGGCGGTCATCGCCTTCGCCGGCGGCTTCCATGGCCGCACCTTCATGGGCATGGCGCTTACCGGCAAGGTCGTGCCCTACAAGGTCGGCTTCGGCGCCATGCCGGGCGACGTCTATCATGCGCCGTTCCCGGTGCCGCTGCACGGTGTCTCGGTCGCCGACTCGCTGGCCGCGCTCGACCGGCTGTTCAAGGCCGATGTCGATCCGGCCCGCGTCGCAGCCATCATCATCGAGCCGGTTCAGGGCGAAGGCGGTTTCTACGACGCGCCGCGTGATTTCCTGGTTGCGCTGCGCAAGCTTTGCGACCAGCACGGCATGCTGCTGATCGCCGACGAAGTGCAGACCGGCTTTGCCCGCACCGGCAAGATGTTTGCGATGGATCACCATGAGGTGGCCGCCGACATCACCACCATGGCCAAGAGCCTGGCCGGCGGTTTTCCCTTGGCCGCGGTCACCGGCCGCGCCGAAATCATGGATGCGCCCGGCCCCGGCGGGCTCGGCGGCACCTATGGCGGCAGCCCGATCGGTGTTGCCGCCGCGCACGCCGTGCTCGACGTGATCGAGGACGAAAACCTGTGCGACCGCGCCAACACGCTGGGCGCAAGGCTGAAGCAGCGGCTGCAGTCGATCCGTGACGACGTGCCCGAGATCGTCGACATCAGAGGCCTCGGCTTCATGAATGCGGTCGAGTTCAACGACGTCAAGAAGGGCCTGCCGTCGGCCGAGATCGCCAATGCGATCCGGTTGAAGGCGCTCGACAAGGGCCTGATCCTGCTGACCTGCGGTGTCTACGGCAACGTCATCCGCTTCCTGGCGCCGATCACCATCCAGGACGAGGTCATGAACGAAGCACTCGACATCCTGGAAAGCTCGATCCGCGAAGTCTGCGCCGCCTGAACTTCTACCTCCCCCTTGTGGGGAGGTCGGGCCGAAGGTCCGGGTGGGGGCTTGGCGCCCACCCCCACCCCGCTGCTTCGCAGCGACCCTCCCCACAAGGGGGAGGGTAAGCGGGGGGCTAGCCCGCAGCCCTTGCAGGCTCATCCTGCTGGAATGCGGCCAGCGCCGCCTTCAGACCGTCAGGTCCCTCAGCAACCAGCTGCGGCGTCGGCGAGAAGCCGGCGCCGAGCATCTTGCGGCCAAGCATGTGGTCGCCGGGACGGTTGACCGATTCGATACCGAGCAGCCGGTCGCCGGCATAGTGGTAGATCGAGAACTTGTTGTCGGGCAGGTCGCCCAGCACGACATGGCTGTCGCCGCCGGCGGTCAGGCCGACCATCTGCAATTTGATGTCGCCGATGTCGGACCAGAACCATGGCACCGCCGAATAGGCGTCGGCATGGCCCGATATCGTGCGCGCGGCAAGCCGCGCCTGGTCGGTGGCATTCTGCACCGATTCCAGCCGCACGTCGCCGCCGGTGAACCAGTGCCGGTAGGAGGCAGCATCGCCAATGGCGAGAATCTCCGGCATCGACGTGCGCATCTGATGATCGACGCGAATGCCGTTGGCGATGCTGAGGCCGGCCGCCTGCGCCAGTTCTAAATTCGGCACGGCACCAACGCCGACGATGAGCATGCGCGCCGGCAGCCTTTCGCCTGATGAGGTGATGGCGGCCGTGACATGACCGTTTTCGCCATCGAGCCTGGCGATGGAGGTGCCGGTGAGGATGCGCACGCCTGTCGCCTCCAGCCGTTGCCGGACGTGGCTCGCCACGATCGGCGCCACGGCGCGGCCGAGCAGCCGGTCCACCGCCTCGACCACTGTCACCGTGCGACCGGCGGCCCTCAACGTGGCTGCGATCTCCAACCCGATGAAACCGCCGCCGAGGATGACGACTTCGTCGCTTTGCGTGCTGAGGTCGCGGATCAGCCGCGCATCGGCCAGCGAGCGCAGCGACAGCACACCGGAC
>NZ_RZQI01000656.1:0-3417 GCF_003998335.1 Mesorhizobium sp. M7A.F.Ca.CA.002.05.1.1
CTTCTTTTCCCAGCATTCGCCGATGTTGGGGCAGCCGGCCTCTTCGCAGACCGTCACCAGCTTGTGCGATTTGACGATTTCGCGCGTTTCGGCATAGCCCTTCGACATCGGCGCCTTGACGCGGATCCAGTCGGGCTTGCGCAGCACATCCTGATCAGGCTTGTGCGCCTTTTCCGGATGCCGCAAGCGCGGGGCGTTGGCGATCGTATCGAGGACAGTGACCATCGGGAAACCTGGTTCATTCGCGACGCCAGTCAGGCGTTCGCTGTCATAACGTCATCTAGGACTTTTCAACGCAAAGAAAAAGGCCGCCGCGGCGCATGCCGCAACAGCCTTTTTCGCATGGCAGCTTTTCAGTGATGCTATCGGCGCACCAGACGCCCCGCCCAGATCAGCAGGCAGGCACCGATAAAGCCGGTGATCAGATAGGCAATCCAGCCGACGCCGAACGGGCCAAAATTGAGAGCCTGCAGAATGGCGTTCAGCACGACCGCGCCGACGATGCCCATAACGATGTTCATGAAGATGCCGGTGTTGCTCTTCATGAACATTTCGGCGAACCAGCCTGCCAGGCCGCCGATGATGATGGCTGCTATCCAGCCGACGCCATTCAGGTGCATATGCCTTCTCCTTGTGTGATGCGTGAAAACGCATCCGCAAACGAAGTACCTTGCCGCCGGGTTCCATCTGTAGCAGCGCTTTCAATCTATCAGGCGTTGAGCGCGCGGCCATAGGCGTCGAGCACGCTTTCCTTCATCATCTCCGACAGCGTCGGGTGCGGGAAGATGGTGTGCATCAGCTCTTCCTCGGTCGTCTCCAGGTTCATTGCCACGACAAAGCCCTGGATCAGTTCGGTCACTTCGGCACCCACCATGTGGGCGCCGAGCAATTGACCGGTCTTCTTGTCGAAGATGGTCTTGATGAAACCCTGATCCTCGCCGAGCGCAATGGCCTTGCCATTGGCGGCGAACTGGAAGCGCCCGACCCGGATGTCCTTGCCCTCGGCCTTGGCCTTGGCTTCCGTCAGGCCAACCGAGGCGACCTGCGGATTGCAGTAGGTGCAGCCCGGAATCTTCAGCTTGTCGGTGGCATGCACGCCAGGAAAATCAGCGATCTTCTCGATGCACACGACCCCCTCATGTTCTGCCTTGTGGGCGAGCATCGGCGGGCCGGCGACATCGCCGATGGCGTAGATGCCCGGCACATTGGTCTTGCCGTAGCCGTCGATGACGATGCAGCCGCGCTCGGTCTTCACGCCTAGCGCCTCAAGCCCGAGGCCCTCGATGTTGCCCTGGACGCCGACGGCCGAGATCATGCGATCGGCGGTGATCTTCTCGACCTTGCCGTCCTTCATCTCGACATGCGCGGTGACCGAGTTCGCACCCTTCTCGACCTTGGTCACCTTGGCTTCGAGGATGATCTTCATGCCTTGCTTCTCGAACTGCTTTTGCGCGAATTTCGAGACTTCGGCATCCTCGACGGGCATCACTGCCGGCAGCAGTTCGACCACCGTTACTTCGGCGCCCATGGTGCGGTAGAAGGAGGCGAATTCGATGCCGATGGCGCCCGATCCCATGACCAGCAGCGACTTCGGCATCTCCTTCGGCACCATGGCCTCGAAATAGGTCCAGATCAGTCTGCCGTCAGGCTCGATGCCGGGCAGCGCGCGTGGCCGCGCGCCGGTCGCCAGGATGATGTGCTTGGCGGTGTAGGTGCCCTCGCCCTTGACGCCTTTCGGCACCGGCGGCTGCGGCTCCATCGGCTTCTTGGCCGTATTGGACACGGCGATCTCACCCGGCTTCGAAAGCTTGGCCTCGCCCCAGATGACATCGACCTTGTTCTTCTTCATCAGGAAGGCAACGCCGCCATTGAGCCGCAGCGAGACCTTTCGCGAGCGGTCGACCACGGCCGCTGTGTCGGCGCTGACTTTGCCGTCGAGCTTCAGCCCGTAATCCTTCAGGTGATCCGAATAGTGCATGATCTCGGCCGAGCGCAGCAGCGCCTTGGTCGGGATGCAGCCCCAGTTGAGGCAAATGCCGCCGAGATGCTCGCGCTCGACGATCGCCGTCTTGAAGCCGAGTTGCGCGGAACGCACCGCGGTGACATAGCCGCCAGGGCCGGAGCCGATGATGATGACGTCGTAGTTCTCAGCCACGGGTTTTCTCCTTCACAATTCCAGCATGACGCGCACGACGGGTGCCAGCGCCTTGCCGATGTTTCGCGTGTTTTCGGCGTCGAGGTGGACGCCATCAAGCGGTGTGGTTTGCGCCACGCTGCCGGCGTCGAAGAAGCCGCAGCCGGCCTCGTCGGCGAGCGCTGCATATTGCGGTGCCAAAAACTTCGAGGCGTCATCGCCACCGGCGAACATTTCCTTGAAGTCGGCATTTTCAGTACGGCTGACGACAGGCGGCGAAACGATCAGGATCTGCGGCGCGGGCCAGTCGAAGGGATAGTCGTGACCGCGCACGATATCGATCAGCCGCTGGATGCCCTGCTTGGCCGCGACGGGATTCCCGTGGATCCATGGCTTCATGTCGTTGGCGCCGAGCATGATGACAATCAGGTCGATCGGCGCATGGGTCGTCAGCACCGTTGGCAGCAGCCTGGCGCCGTTGCGATCCGCGCCGGCCAGATGGTCGTCGAAGGCCGTGGTGCGGCCGTTGAGGCCATCGGCAATCACTTGCACGCCGGCGCCTAACGCTGCCTGCAGCACGCTCGGCCAGCGGTCTTCCAGCGCATGGCGGCCACCTTCGGCATTGTAGCCCCAGGTCAGCGAGTCGCCGTAGCAAAGAACCGTCTTCATGCGCCCACCTGTGCGTTAATCGAGCCGCGCCTCAACCGCCAGCGCACGAACAGCCAGTGAACCAGCACAGTGGCCAGGTTCGGCAAAACCAGGCCGGCGACGATCGGCAGGTCACCTCCCCACTGGCGCTTATCGACCGGCTGAGAGAACGTCCAACCGATCAGGCCGAGCCCGATCAGCACGAACAGGACAATTGCGCAGAGGCCCAGCCAGTTGATGATCGTCGGTGCGTTCGCAAAAAGCTGCGCGATGAAAAACATGATCGTCGTAGCAATGGTGACAAGCACCGACGTCATGAACACCAGAATGTATTCTTCCTGAGCATGGGTTGCGACCGCCAGCTGTTGAGCAACCAGGCCGCCTGCCAATCCTGACAGGAAAAACGCCATGAGGGAGGTGAAGAAGATCCGCACCGCCCTCTCCGTCCTAGACCAGCATGCCCATCGGGTTCTCGATCAGCCGCTTGAAGGCGACCAGCAGTTCAGCCCCCAGCGCGCCGTCGACGGCGCGGTGGTCGGTCGACAGCGTCACCGACATCACGGTGGCGATCTTGATCTCGCCGTTCTTGACCACCGCCCGCTCCTCGCCGGCGCCGACCGCCAGGATGGTCGCAT
>NZ_RZQI01000657.1:0-3414 GCF_003998335.1 Mesorhizobium sp. M7A.F.Ca.CA.002.05.1.1
TCGGCCGCCTGCTCGATGCCGCGCTGCTCGGGGCCGATATTGCGCGTGGCCAGATGCGCGTTGGCATAGGCGACCGCCACGCCGGTGCCGGTCAGCATCAGCGCGGGAACCAGCACAAGGCCGGGAAAAGCGCGAAGCGGTTTTGCGCCTGGAATGGCCTTGGGAAAGGCGCGGGCGCCTACCGCCATCCAGGCGCCGTGCCGCGCCGGGTCTTCGATCAAATGATAGGTGAGCACCGACAGCGCGAGCGCCAGCACGCCACAGCCAAGGCGCTGCGGCACGGAAAGCTCCGGCGCCAGCATCCCGGCATAGACGATGACCGGCCAATGCCAGAGATAGAGCGAATAGGAGAGCGTGCCGATCCATTGCAAGGGCGGCAGGGACAAAGCGGCGGCCGGGCCAAGGGCTTGCCAGCCGGTCCGCCTGTTGGTCTGCGGCCCGCCGATGCCGCTCAGCAGCACCAGCACGGTGCCCGCCACCGGCAGCAACGAGTACCAGCCGGGGAAGGGCAGGTCCTCGCTCAACAGGAGATAGGCGGTCGCGATCAGCGCCAGGCCGAGCCAGCCAAGTGCTGCCCGCAGCCAGATGCGGTGCTGCAGCAAAGCCATGGGGACCAGCGTCGCCAGGCCGCCGGCGGCGAACTCCCAGGCGCGCAGCGGTGAAAAATAGAAGGCCCAGGCCGGCGCCGCGCTGGTCAGCCACTGGCAGGCGGCGAAGGAGGCAAGGCCGGCAACGCCGATCACGGCTGCGGCCGTTCGCCGGCCCGGCCGCAGCCAGGCGGCCAGCAGAAGCAGCGCCGGCCAGGCCAGATAGAACTGCTCCTCCACCGACAACGACCAGAAGTGGATGAAGGGATTGCTGGTGGCGTCGGCGGCGAAATAGTCGAACGACCAGCGCAGCAGCCACAGATTGATGGAATAGGCGGAGGCGAACATGGCGCCGCGCGAATAGAGCGCCTGCTCCTGCGGCGCCAGGATGAAGTAGCCGGCGGCCAGCGTAACCAGGATGACGAATAAAGCTGCCGGCAGAAGCCGCCGCGCGCGCCTGGCATAGAAGCGCCAAAGGTCGAGCCGGCCGGTCTCGCCGATCTCCTGCATGAGATGGGTTGTTATCAGCCAGCCCGAGATGACGAAGAAGATGTCGACGCCGGCAAAGCCGCCGGGGAGCGCGGTGAGGCCGAAATGGTAGGCGACGACACCGCCGACGGCGAGCGCGCGCAATCCTTGTATGTCCGGCCGGAACGATGCTGCCACGACGGCTCCTTCGTGCAAGGCCCAGCCCCTGCGCAACGTCGGCCGGGCAGGCTGATATCGCAATGCAACAAATTTATCGCAGTGCAACATAGAGCAATTTTATCGCGGTGCAACATAGCAGGAATGGGAAATGGGCCGGCGCGCCGGCCGGGCTTGATCGTTGCGTGGCTTGATCGTTGCGTGGCGGGCTTGTCCGTGCGCCCCGCGGCAGACGCAAAACAGCCCCGCGAAGGGGCTGTTTCTCATCGGGCCGCTGGATTGCTACTTGCTGCCGCCGTTCGCTTTCACGCTGCTGCAGAATTCCGGATGGCTGTTGGCCGCAGTGGCGTCCTTCGCCTCGTCCTCGCAGGCCTTCATCATCGCGGTCTGGTCGTCCGGCGTAAGGGCCTTCCAGGCCTTCACGAAATCGTCGTCGCTGACCATCGTCTTCCTGCTGGAGTCGGTGTAGAAGGGCTGCATCTTGGCCGGATCGTCGAGAGCCGACGTGCCGGTGTCGCTCGCGGCAAGCGCCGTACCGGCAACCATCGAGAGCGTCATCGCGCCGAAACAGATCATCTTGATGTTCATGGCGGTACTCCTCCTGTTGCTTTGGGATCGTCGAAGCAACGATCAGCTGGAAAACGACAGGTTTGGGTGAAAGTTCCGGGGTTTTTTGCGCAAAAATCCCGAAACGAAGAAAAATATAGTCGAAAAACTTGAAACTTTCCCCGATTTTTCCCGTAAGAAGCGAGTTTATCGGGTCTCTCGTGCGAGACTGACCACCAGCCGATCGACACTGGGGTCGTCGAGACTGACGATATGGGCCATCTGCAGCGCTCGCCTCATGCTGATCCTGGCGACGTCCTGCCGCATGATGACGGATACAAAGGCCGGCCCTGATCCGGTGAGGACGATCGCCCTGCCTACCAGAACCGGTTCGGAGATGGGAGCCCACTGCACGGTCATGATTGAGGGCTCGGTGGTCTGGCGCCGGTTGATGCCGGTGAAATAAATCCAGTTCAGGCGCGAGATCGCCACGCCGTAATGGTTGCCGGGTATTCTCGAGCCACCCCGGCCATCGCCCGAAGCCCAGCGCGTCACCCGCCTGAAGGTGACGAGATCGGCCTCGCGCCGCACGAAGGTGACCGAGCGCATCAAAAAGTCGGGTCGGCCGGGCATCGAAAAATAGGTGAAATATGTGCCTCCGGCGATGGCGGGCGACGGCGGCCGCACCATGTTTTCGTACAGGGCCTGGCGCAGCGTTGCGTTGCCGTCGCTCTTGGCTGCCGCGGCGGCCGGCTCACGATACAGCTCATTCTCATCGATCTTGAAATAGTCGCAGATCAGCCTTGCGGTGGCTTTGTTGGGAACCGCCTTGCCTTGCAGATAGCGCTCGAACTGGGTGCGATTGATGCCAAGCTCACGGCACACCGCGCTGACGGAAGCGTGGCGTTGGACCAGCCGCCTGAGATTGGCGGCGAGATTCTCGCGAATTGGCACGACATCTCCCCGACAGACGTACGGACCAGTATTCAAGCGATTGCTTATATACAGTTGCATGCCGTGGCGGCGGCGCGAAGATGGACCTTTGGCCAATAGGCAACGACCCGGTGGCGCGTAGACTGTACGATTCTGACAGTCCGGCTATGCAAGCCGTGTAAATGGGCGTATTTCGATGGCAAGAGCGACCTGAGATCGGCCTCTCGACATCCTGCAATGGAGGGCGGTTTGGATCATACCGGCCTGGTCGAGCTTCTGGACTACACGCAAGCGCAATTGACGAAGATCCGCCAGGCGGTCGCGGCCAGCGATCACGCCGGTGCCATGTTCACCATCGACTGCCTTGTGGGAGCGGCGGCCGAACAGACGAAGTGCAAGCTTGCAAGTCTGGAGCATGCCGGGTTGCCGATAGCCAAGGATGGACCGATCGACGGGGATGGGCCGATTGGCCGGGGCGCATTTAAAGGCGGTGCGGCACCGCCCGGCAAAGCGACATCGGGCAAGCCGGATGCGGCAACCGCTCCTGATCAGGCCGCGCCGATCTCGCCGATCAGCCTTGTATATTCGGCCTCGGCTTCGCCGTAACTGCCATTGGCGAGTTCCAGCAGTCCGGCGCGGTCGCGAATGACGATCTCGCCCCGACGCGAGCGGATCAACGCGCGGCCTTCAAGCAGTTGGAGGG
>NZ_RZQI01000658.1:0-3413 GCF_003998335.1 Mesorhizobium sp. M7A.F.Ca.CA.002.05.1.1
CTTGTCAAATTCGCAAAGTACAAAAGAACAAAAGGAATAAACACAATGGATATGGCCGTTATCGGAATCGGAATTTTGTTCTTTGCCCTTTGTTTCGCCTACATAAAAGCTTGTGACGCGCTCTAGAGCGAGGCTGAAAAAATGATCGTCGACTATATTCTCGGTGGCGGCGTTACGCTGTTCCTGCTCGCCTACCTGACATACGCCCTCGTTCGTCCAGAACGCTTCTGAAGGCACGGAAAGCCACACCCATGACACTGAACGGTTGGATACAGATCCTGGTCTATTGCGGGATCGTCGTTTTGCTGGTGAAGCCGCTCGGCGGCTACATGCACCGCGTCTTCAACGGCGACCGCACGCTGCTTTCGCCGGTCCTTCGCCCGCTTGAGCGTGGGCTTTATCGTATTTGCGGAACCAGCGAACGCGAGGAACAGCACTGGACCACCTACGCGGTCGCCCTGCTGCTCTTCAACCTCGCCGGCTTCCTGGTGCTTTATGCGCTGCAGCGCCTGCAGGGCAGCCTGCCTTACAACCCTGCCGGCATGACAGCGGTTGAACCAGGGTTGGCCTTCAACACCGCCGCCAGCTTCATGACCAACACCAACTGGCAGAACTATGGTGGCGAGAGCACGATGTCCTATCTCGTGCAGATGGCCGGGCTGACGGTGCAGAACTTCGTTTCGGCGGCCACCGGCATTGCCATCGCCATTGCGCTGATCCGCGGCTTTGCCCGGGCGTCCGGCAAGTCGATCGGCAATTTCTGGGTCGATATGACCCGCTCCACACTCTATCTGCTGCTGCCGTTCTGCATCGTGCTGACGCTGGTCTATGTCTGGCTCGGCATGCCGCAGACGCTCGGCGCCTACGTCAACGCCACGACGCTGGAAGGCGCGCAGCAGACCATCGCCGTCGGCCCGGTCGCTTCGCAGGTGGCCATCAAGATGCTCGGCACCAATGGCGGCGGTTTCTTCAACGCCAATGCCGCGCACCCGTTCGAGAACCCCGACGCGATCTCCAACCTGATCCAGATGGTGTCGATCTTCGCCATCGGCGCCGCCTTGACCAATGTCTTCGGCCGCATGATCGGCAACCAGCGCCAGGGCTGGGCGATCCTCTCGGCCATGGGCGTCATGTTCATCGCCGGTGTCGCCATCTGCTACTGGGCGGAAGCCGCCGGCAACCCGCTGGTGCATGCGCTGGGCATCGACGGCGGCAACATGGAGGGCAAGGAGAGCCGCTTCGGCATCGCCCTGTCGGCGCTGTTTGCCGTCATCACCACGGCCGCTTCCTGCGGCGCCGTCAACGCCATGCACGGCTCGTTCACCGCGCTCGGCGGCATGATCCCGATCATCAACATGCAGCTTTGCGAAGTCATCGTCGGCGGTGTCGGCGCCGGTCTCTACGGCATCCTGATGTACATCGTCGTCGCCGTCTTCGTCGCCGGCCTGATGGTCGGCCGCACGCCCGAATATCTGGGCAAGAAGATCGAGGCCAAGGAGGTCAAGATGGCTATGCTGGCCATACTGTGCCTGCCGCTGGCGATGCTGATCTTCACGGCCATCGCCGTCGTGCTGCCGACCGGCGTGGCGTCGATGGGCAATGCCGGCCCGCACGGCTTCTCCGAGGTTCTGTATGCCTACACTTCGGCGGCGGCCAACAACGGTTCGGCCTTTGGCGGCCTCAGCGGCAACACGCCCTGGTACAACATCACGATCGGCATCGGCATGCTGATGGGCCGCTTCCTGGTCATCATCCCGGCGCTGGCCATTGCCGGCTCGCTGGTGGCGAAGAAAACGGTTCCGGCTTCCGCCGGCACCTTCCCGACCGATGGCCCGCTGTTCGTCGGACTGCTGGTCGGCGTCATCCTGATCGTCGGTGGCCTCACCTTCTTCCCGGCGCTCGCCGTCGGGCCGATCATCGAGCACCTGGCGATGGCTCACGGGCAGACCTTCTGAGACCGTCATGTCCTGGTTCAATGCCATGCGCCGCAAGGTCGGCCACAGGGACGATCACCGAAAGGAGGAGAGACCTCCTCCTTTCCCGACCCTGTCGACGTTTCTCGGCCTTGCGGCAGTCATGCTCGTCCTCTGGCTGCTGGCCTACGGGCCACCGCATTTCCTTTCGGCATCCAATCATCGGGTGCCGTCCAACAACACCGAAGCCGGAGCTTCAAAATGAGCAACTCGAAATCAGCAAGCATCATGGATGCACGCATCCTAGTTCCCGCCATTGGCGGCGCCTTCCGCAAGCTCGATCCGCGCACGCTGGCCAGGAACCCGGTGATGCTCGTCGTTGCCGTCGTCTCGGCGCTCACCACGGTGCTGTTCGTGAAGGACCTGGTCACCGGAGGCGGCAATCTCGGCTTTACGCTGCAGATCATCATCTGGCTTTGGTTCACCGTCCTGTTCGCCAACTTCGCCGAAGCGGTCGCAGAAGGCCGCGGCAAGGCGCAGGCGGATTCGCTGCGCAAGGCACGCACAGAGACCCAGGCCAAGCTTTTGACCGGTGAGGACCGCACCAAATACAAACTCGTGCCCGGCACCAGCCTCAAGGTCGGCGATGCCGTCCTGGTCGAGACCGGCGACATCATCCCGTCGGACGGCGAAGTTGTCGAGGGCGTCGCGTCGGTCAATGAGGCGGCGATAACAGGCGAATCGGCGCCGGTCATCCGCGAATCCGGTGGCGACCGTTCGGCGGTCACCGGTGGCACCCAGGTGCTGTCAGACTGGGTCCGCGTCCGCATCACCGCCGCCTCCGGCCATACCTTCCTCGACCGCATGATCTCGCTGGTCGAAGGTGCCGAGCGCCAGAAGACGCCGAACGAGATCGCGCTCAACATCCTGCTCGTCGGCATGACGCTGATCTTCGTGCTGGCCACCGCGACGATCCCGAGTTTTGCCTCCTACTCGGGCGGCTATATCTCGGTGACCGTTCTGGTGGCGCTGTTCGTCACCTTGATCCCGACCACGATCGGCGCGCTGCTTTCGGCCATCGGCATCGCCGGTATGGACCGCCTGGTGCGATTCAACGTGCTGGCCATGTCGGGCCGCGCCGTGGAGGCCGCAGGCGACGTCGACACGCTGCTGCTCGACAAGACCGGCACGATCACACTCGGCAACCGCCAGGCGACGCAGTTTCGCCCGGTCAAGGGCGTCACCGAACAGGAACTGGCCGACGCGGCTCAGCTAGCCTCGCTCGCCGACGAGACGCCGGAAGGCCGCTCCATCGTCGTGCTGGCCAAGGAGAAATACGCCATCCGCGCCCGTGACATGGCAACGCTGCACGCCACTTTCGTGCCCTTCACAGCGCAGACCCGTATGAGCGGCGTCGACATCGATGGTTCGTCGGTGCGCAAGGGCGCCGTCGATTCCGTGCTTGCCCATGTCAACCAGTCGGCAGCTGCCGCCCATGGC
>NZ_RZQI01000659.1:0-3411 GCF_003998335.1 Mesorhizobium sp. M7A.F.Ca.CA.002.05.1.1
GTCGGATTGGCCGAGACATATTCGACATTGGTCTTCCTGCCGCCGCCAACCGTCGAGCGGCCATAGTTGCGGCCCTCGCCGAGCAGTGCGGTCAGATGTGTCTGCCAGAAGCCGTCCTTGAGCCTGAGATTGACGAAACCGGGCCCAGCCACTTCCGTCGCCGCGACATCCTTGTCGTCGCGCAGCGCCTGCGCCAGTCTTTCAGCCAGCGCGCGCGGGTTCTGGCCGGTCGGCTTGGCCAGCACCATCGCCGCATTGGTCGCTAGGTCGCCGTGGCTGGCGTCGCGCGGCGGCTCGACGGCAATGCGCGACAGGTCAGGCGAAACGCCGTCTTTGTCTTTCAGATCAAGCGCTTCGACGGCTTTTATGATTCGCGCGGTGAAATCGGCGAAGATGTTCATTTGTGTGACTCTGGGGTCTGGCTCTGGCGGCTTTGCAGCGAATCCGGCTCGTTGGCCGGCAAAATCGAGCCCGCCCTAGCCCAATTCAGGCGTATGGTCAAACAAACGCCGGTGTTCCTTGAGCGCGTAGGTGTCGGTCATACCCGCCAGGAAGTCGGCGACGCTGCGCGCCTTGATGCGGTCGTCGGCCCGATCCAGCCCCTCGCGCCAGCCGTCCGGCATGGCGCGCGGATCGGCGAAATAGGCGTCGAACAGATTTTTGACGATCTGCTCGGCGTCCGCGCGCACCCGCATAACCTCCGCGTGCCGGTAGAGGTGCTTGTACAGGAAGGCCTTCAGTTCTTTCTCCAAGGCAGCCATTTCGGCCGAGAAAACCACCATCGTCTCGCCAGCTGCCCTCACCGCATCGGCGCTCCGCGGCCTGATGCGATCGAGATTGGCGGTCGTCGACTTGATCACGTCCTCGACCATGGCGGTTATCTGCCGCCGCATCAGCTCGTGGCCAGTGCGCACATCATCGAGGGAGGGATAGCGTGAGCGAACGCCTTTCAGGATCGTTCCCGGCAGCGAAACCGTCTCCAGCATGTCCAGCGTCAAGAGCCCTGCCCTCAAGCCGTCATCGATGTCATGCGTGTTGTAGGCTATATCGTCGGCGATCGCCGCGCATTGCGCCTCGATGCCGGCAAACCGGTCGAGTTCGAGATCGTGCAGTTCAGAGTAATCACGGATCGCCTGCGGCACCGGCCCTTTCAGACCTTTGCCGTTAGCATTCGTCAGCGGCCCATTGTGCTTGACCAGGCCTTCCAGCGTTTCCCAGGTCAGGTTGAGCCCATCGAACTCGGCGTAGCGCGCCTCCAGCCTCGTCACGATGCGCAGCGATTGCGCGTTGTGGTCGAAGCCGCCCCAGGCGGCCATCTTTTCGTTCAGCGCGTCCTCGCCGGTGTGGCCGAAGGGCGTGTGGCCGAAATCATGCACCAGCGCCACCGCCTCGGCGAGATCCTCGTCGCCGCGCAGCGCCCGTGCCAGGGCGCGCGCGATCTGCGCCACTTCGATCGAATGGGTCAGCCGGGTGCGATAGTGGTCGCCTTCATGCGCGATGAAGACCTGCGTCTTGTGCTTGAGCCGCCGGAAGGCCGTCGAATGGATGATGCGGTCACGGTCACGCTGGAATGGCGTGCGGGTCGGGCTTTCCACCTCGTCGAACAGCCGCCCGCGCGACTTTGCCGGATCGCAGGCATAGGCGGCGCGCGGCCGATAGCCGAATCCGATGTCGCCCAACTCGTTGGTCATGGCTGATGCTGCCGCAGTTGACTTAGCCAGGTTGACTTGGCCCCTCGCGCTTCATACCTATCATGTGAAACCGAAAGCAAGGTGACGCCCATGGGCGCTGATGCCAAGACTGCCATGAAAGTCGATATGACCGAGGCCGCCGCCAGGCGGATCGCCAGGATTGTCTCGAACGAGGCCGGCAAGACGGCGCTGCGCGTGTCGGTCGAAGGCGGCGGCTGCTCGGGCTTCTCCTACAAGTTCGACCTGGTCGATACGCGCAACGACGACGACGTCGCCATCGAGAAGGACGGCGCCACCGTGCTGATCGACGACCTGTCGCTGGTCTATATGGGCGGCTCTGTGATCGATTTCGTCGACGATCTGATGGGCCAGTCGTTCCAGATCCGCAATCCGAACGCCGTCGCCTCCTGCGGCTGCGGCACGAGTTTCTCCATATAGAATGCCTGCCATTAGTGCGATCCGTCAGATCGCGCTGTCGGCTGGCCGTGATCTCGACACCACGCTGGCTTTCTGGCGCGACGTGCTCGGCATGGCGGTTCATGCGCGCTTCGATCCGCCGGGCATCGCCTTCATCATGGCCGGCGATATCAGGCTGCTGTTCACTGACGGCATACCGGCCGGAACCGTCTATCTCGACATATCCGGCCTCGACGACTTCCATGCCTCTGCGGTCGCGGCAGGCGTACCCTTCACCGCGCCGCCAACACTTGTCCATCGCGACACGGAGGGCCAGTTCGGTCCAGCGGGGGAAAGCGAATGGATGGCCTTCCTAAAGGACCCGGCTGGCAATACGATTGGCCTCGTCGAACGCCATCCGCCGCAAGAATCCAACTGAATAGCATCGAGACCGCCATGAAAATCGTCACCTGGAACATCAACGGTGTCCGCGCCCGCATTGGCAATCTCACCCATTGGCTGACCGAGAGCGCACCCGACATCGTCTGCCTGCAGGAGATCAAGACCGTCGACGAGCAATTCCCGCGCGCCGAGATCGAGGCGCTTGGCTACAATGTCGAAACCCATGGCCAGAAGGGTTTCAACGGCGTGGCCCTGTTGTCGAAGCTGCGCTTCGACGAAGTCATCCGGGGCCTGCCCGGCGACGATGCCGATGAACAGGCGCGTTTCATCGAAGGCGTTTTCTCGACCGACAAGGGCGCCTTGCGCGTCGCCTCGCTCTATCTGCCGAACGGCAATCCGATCGATGACGAGAAGAAGTTTCCTTACAAGCTGTCCTGGATGGCGCGGCTGGAGCGCTGGGCCGAAGAACGGCTGAGACTTGAGGAGGCCCTGGTGCTCGCCGGCGACTACAACGTGATTCCCGAGCGGATCGACGCGCGGTTTCCGGAGAACTGGCTGGGCGACGCCCTGTTCCAGCCGCAGACGCGACAAGCCTTCCGCCGGCTGCTCAACCTTGGTTTCACCGAGGCGGTGCGCGCGGTCACCGACGCGCACGACACCTACACGTTCTGGGACTATCAGGCCGGCGCCTGGCAGAAGAACAACGGCATCCGCATCGACCACCTGCTTTTGTCGCCGGAAGCCGCCAACCGGTTTTCTTCCGCGTCGATCGAAAAGCACGTGCGCGCCTGGGAAAAACCGTCCGATCACGTCCCGGTGGCGATCGATCTCGCGCTTCAGCCGGCCTGAGAGAACCTCGCCGGGCACGCAGGCGCTGGACCTCATATCGCCACATTTCGCGCCGTTCATTGCGGTCCAGCAT
>NZ_RZQI01000660.1:0-3398 GCF_003998335.1 Mesorhizobium sp. M7A.F.Ca.CA.002.05.1.1
CGCCCTCGCCCGGGTCGAACCGCTGTTCGAAACACTTTCCTATCGCGACATCGCATCGTCCGCGGTGCTTATCCTTGAGACGGCCGAACCGCCTCCCCGCGCGATCGTTGAGAAAGTGGGCAAGGCAACTGGACTGGCGATGGAAAAGCTCACCTTCCTCTATGCGCCGACACAAAGTCTTGCCGGCAGCGTGCAGATCGTTGCGCGCGCGCTCGAGGTTGCCCTGCACAAGATCAACGATCTCAAATTCCCGCTGGAGAACGTTGTCGACGGCATCGGAACGGCTCCGATCCCCGCCCCCCATCCGGATTTCCTGACCGCCATGGGCCGAACCAACGATGCCATCATCTATGGCGGCAGCGTCCAGCTCTTCGTGAAAGGATCGGCGAAAGAGGCTGGCAAACTCGCGGAAAAACTTCCCAGCAGCGCCTCACGGGACTACGGCCAACCCTTCGCCGAGATCTTCGCGCGGTTCAAGGGCGATTTCTATGCCATCGACCCGCTGCTGTTCAGCCCGGCCGAAGTGATCGTGACAGCGATCGAAACCGGCGATACGTTTCGCGCCGGTCGGCGTGATCTGAAAATGCTCGAACGAAGTCTCGGCTAGAGCATGGCGGTGCCAAGGGATTCGTCCGTCATTCGCCTGCCCGACGACTGCATTTCGTGCAGCCCCGTCGCGGACGCGGCCATTGGGGCGCGGAATCGCTCACGCCTCTTAGGTTCCCGCACCCGAGGCGCCACATGATCCCTCGCATCCTGATCGTCAGCGACAAAGTGGACACTGGTTCGAACGGCCTGGCGGCAGGACTTGGTCGGAGAGGCGCCGCCGTTGCAGCCGTGCCGCTGGCAGCGATCGCATTCGACACCAGCAGCCCGAGCGGACTTTCGATCCCCGGCTTCGGCGGCACGCTGCCCGACGCCGTGCTCGTTCGTTCCATCGCCGCCGGATCGTTCGAAGCGATTACCCGGCGCCTCGGCATGCTGCACGCGTTAAGCAGACTGTCGGTTCCCGTGTGGAATTCCGCGCAGGCGATCGAGCGCTGCGTCGACAAGTCGATGACGACATTCCTCTTGAAAAATGCCGGCCTGCCTACGCCACGCACCTTTGCCGTGGAAGGACTTGCCGTCGCCGAGGAGATCGCGGCGCAAGAGCTTCCGCGGGGACCGCTGGTGCTGAAACCCTTGTTCGGAGCGCAAGGCCGCGGGATAAAGCTGATCCGCACGCTGTCGGACCTGCCGGCCGCAGAAGAGGTGAACAGCGTCTATTACCTCCAGCAATATGTGTCGCGTGCCGGTCCGCCTTTCCGGGATTTTCGCGTCTTTGTCTGCGCCGGCGAGACCGTGGCGATGATGAGCCGCATCAGCGACGACTGGATCACGAACGTCAACCGGGGCGGCGTGCCGGAACAGGTTTCCCAATATGGCAAGGCGGAACTGGCCTCGCTGGCTGTCGCCGCGTCAGCCGCGGTCGGCGCGGATTTTGCCGGCGTGGACATCGTGCGGGATGACGACGGCAATCTGTTCATACTCGAAGTGAACAGCATGCCCGCCTGGTCGGGATTGCAATCGGTGGTCGCCGTGAATATCGCCGAGGCAATCGCCGATGCCTTGCTGAAGCTCCTGGCCGACCGTGCCGAAGCGGCCGCCGCGCCGCGGCCCTATCGTTTTACCGCGCCTGCGAATTCGTGAGGGCCAGTAGGATGGCGGTTTCGCGCGAACGCCTCCGGGCCAGTTACAAGGATGCCTGCAGGATGGAGATCGAAGCCCTCAAACCGGGCAACGTCCATCTGTTCGCCGACGGACACGGCATGTCCGCCGCCCAGTTCATGATGAGTGCGGAGGTTTCTTCCGGGCCGCTGACCGATCCTCGTCTGCCGGTCGGACAGCGCATGCTGGAGGCCGTGCGCGCGACCCGACTGGCGGTCGCAACCAATACCAATCTCGGAATCATCCTTCTGGCAGGGCCACTGATATGCGCCGCCGAAATGGGCGGTGACAGACTGCAGGACAATCTCGACTTGCTGCTTCGGGCTTTGAGCGTGCAGGATACCAAGGCGGTATTCGAGGCGATTGTCACGGCCGCGCCAGGCGGCCTCGGAGAAGCCGCCAACGATGTGCGGCAGGAGCCGAAGGTTCATTTGCTGGACGCGATGCGGGAGGCCGCCGACCGCGACATGATCGCCCGCCAGTACGGCAGCTGTTTCGGCGACGTGTTCGGGGTCGGGCTCGCCACGCTGGATGGAGCGTTGGCACGCGAAGAAACGGGCATGTGGCCGACGGTATTCGTCTACATGGCGTTTCTCGCCGGCTTCCCCGACAGCCATGTGATGCGCAAGCACGGCGTTGACGTCGCAAATCAAGCGCGGCAGGAAGCCGTTGCCGTTCAGGCGGCGCTCCATGCCGAGGGCGACGAGCCGTCGCGCATTCGCCTGCTCATGGAGTTCGACCGCCGGCTGAAGGCCGACAACATCAATCCCGGCACCTCGGCCGACCTCACCGTGGCTACTCTTTTAGTCCACACCCTCGCCCTCACCTTGCATAATCGCGGCGTTGGTGCTTGACTTCCAAAAGCGGAAGCTGTGCTTCCGCGGCTATCTAGCCAACCGGTCCGGGCAAATCCGGACGCTGCCAACAAGGATAGCTGTCCATCGAGCGCCTGCTCGGTTGCAGCGTCCGTGGACATCATAATTGTGTCTTGGAGGAAATTGGCATGGCAAAAATCTCAAAGGTTATGGTCGGTGAATCGCTGGTGGGAGACGGCAACGAAGTCGCGCATGTCGACCTGCTCATCGGCCCGCGGGGGAGCGCGGTCGAAACGGCATTCTGCAACGCGCTTACCAACAACAAGGACGGCTTTACTTCGCTTTTGGCGGTGATCGCGCCCAATCTTCAATGCAAACCCAACACCGTGATGTTCAACAAGGTCACGATCAAGGGCGCCAAGCAGGCGGTCCAGATGTTCGGCCCGGCGCAGCACGCCGTGGCAAAGGCCGTGCAGGACAGCGTTGCGGACGGGACCATTCCGGCCAACGAAGCGGACGACGTGTTCATCTGCGTCGGGGTGTTCATCCATTGGGACGCGGCGGACGACGCCAAGATCCAGAAATACAATTACGAGGCGACAAAGGAAGCTATCCAGCGCGCCGTTGCAGGAACCCCGACCGCCGCCGAAGCAACGGCCCAGCGCGACAAGGTCAAGCATCCGTTCGCAGCCTAGACAAGAGACAGCCCCGCACAGGAAAAACCCTCTTCTGAGACGGATGGTCTGTTGCGCCGGCTGAAAAAAGTTCTGGGCTTTTGAAACGTCACCTCCCGAAGGGCGCACGTCCTTCGGGAGTCGACGAGCAACGATGATCAGGCGCCGAGTGACGCGAGGCGGCCGGGTGTGAGCGTAGCGT
>NZ_RZQI01000065.1:0-12596 GCF_003998335.1 Mesorhizobium sp. M7A.F.Ca.CA.002.05.1.1
CCTCGGGATTGAAGCCGGCATCGGCCAGGCAGGCGCGCATGGCCGATGCCGGCTTCAATCCCGAGGATGTCGACTACCTCAACGCCCATGGCACCGGCACCAAGGCCAACGACCAGATCGAGACGGCAGCGATCAAGCGCGTCTTCGGCGACCATGCCTACAAGCTTTCGGTGTCGTCGACCAAGTCGATGCACGCCCATTGCCTCGGCGCATCGGGGGCGCTGGAGATGATCGCCTGCGTGATGGCGATCCGCGAAGGCATGGTGCCGCCGACGGCCAATTTTCGCGAGGCCGATCCCGATTGCGACCTCGACGTCACGCCGAACGTGCCTCGCGAGCGCAAGGTGCGCGCCGCGATCAGCAACGGCTTCGCGTTCGGCGGCACCAATGCCGTGCTGGCCTTCAAGGCCGTCTGATCTAAGGGGCGCGCGATCTGCCTCAGGCAGACCATTCCGTTGATTGTTCGTGCACGACGAAACCTTCACCGCCATATTGATCGTGCCGTGCGCCGCGTCTAATCCTTGGCCGACCCGCCAAGACCGCGCCGCTCGGCGCGAACCCCATTCAGGAGTTTCCATGGCAGACCTGTCCGCCTTTCCGATCGCAACGCGTTGGCCGGCCAAGCATCCGGACCAGCTCCAGCTCTATTCGGCGACAACGCCGAACGGCGTGAAGATATCGATCGCCCTGGAGGAGCTCGGCCTGCCCTATGAGCCGCATCTGGTCAACATCGGCAAGAACGAAAGCTGGACACCGGAATTCCTGTCGCTCAATCCCAACGGCAAGATACCGGCGATCATCGATCCGAACGGTCCGGACGGCAAGCCGATCGGCCTGTTCGAATCCGGCGCCATCCTGCTCTACCTCGCTGAAAAAACCGGCCTGCTCATGCCCATCGATGCCGCGCGCCGCTACGAGACCATCCAGTGGGTGTTCTTCCAGATGGCTTCGGTGGGGCCGATGTTCGGCCAGGTCGGCTTCTTCCACAAATTCGCCGGCCGCGAGATCGCCGACAAACGCCCTCTGGAGCGCTATCGCGACGAGTCAAAGCGACTGCTCGGTGTGCTCGACGGCAGGCTGAAGGGGCGCAAGTGGATCATGGGCAATGACTACACCATCGCCGACATCTCGCTGCTCGGCTGGGTGCGCAACCTGATCGGCTTGTACGAAGCCCGCGAACTCGTCGGCTTCGACGATTTCGCCAATGTCTCGACATGGCTGGAGCGCGGCCTGGCGCGGCCGGCGGTGCAGAAAGGCCTGACCATCCCGGCCAAGGGATAGCCAGCCTTCGAAGCGCGGCTATTTGGCCTTCGCTTTGGCCTTCGAACCGCCTTTGCCCATGACGGAAGCGGCGAGCGACGCAGCACCTCGGGCGGCGACCATGACCGCGCCGGCAGCGACGTTGGCCGTCGCCTTGGCCGTGCGCATCGCACTGCCGCTCAGGGAGTCGCTGGAACTCGCGGGCTTCTTCGGCTTTGCGGCTTTCGGCGCGGCTTTCGCTGCGGTCGGCACCACTTTCTTCGGCGCTGCCTTGCCGAAGGCCGGCTTGGCGTCCTTCGAACGGGCTGTCATCGCCGGGCCGGCGCCGGCCTTGGATTGGGTCGCCTTGCCCTTGGCGGGCGCGGGCTTTCTTGCCTTGGTTGCCATTGGACCGAATCCCTCTTTTGGCACAATTGCCGTGTCGGGATAACGCCCTGAAAGTCTTAAGGTTCCCCTTGCGCAATCCGTCGAATCAAGCGGAAAGGCCGATCACCAGATCGGCAGCCCGGCGCCGCGCGAGCACGCGTTCGATGTTGGGCAGGTCGTTGGACGCGATCCAGGCGCGCGCATCTTCATCGGAGCGGCCATGTCCGTGCCAGCGCTCCATCAGGCGGCGCTCGAGCTCGTTGCGCGGCACGTCGACGAAGATCGAGAAATCGAACAGCGGCGCCAGCCGCGACCACGGCTCTTCGTCGAGCAGCAGATAGTTGCCCTCGACCAGGATGAACTTGGTTTGCGTGGCGACGATCGAAGCAGCGGCGCGTGACAGTTCCATGCTGCGGTCGAAGACCGGGATGGCGATGTCGGGTTCGCCGGCACGGATACGCTTCAGCAGGGCCTCAAACCCGGCAAAGTCGAAGGTTTCCGGCGCGCCCTTGCGCGCGCGCAGGCCGCGCCGCTCGAGCACTGCGTCGTCATAGTGGAAGCCGTCCATCGGCACGACCTCAGCCGCCCCTTCGGGCAGCAGTTCATGCAGCCTTGCCGACAGCGTCGACTTGCCGGAGCCTGGTGGACCGGCAATGGCGACGATGAAGCGCTTTGCCTTGCCGGCGCGTTTGAAGATGGTGGCGGCGAGATGGGCGATTTCGGACATGAGAGCCTCGCTTGCCTGGATGATCGGCACGATAATTTCCGCTGTATCTTGTCGGCAGTTGGCGGAAATTTCAAATCGGGATTTGAGCTATTGGAGGCGGTCTTTTGCCAAAGTTGGCGCCGCCCCTCATCGCCCTGCCGGGCACTTCTCCCCGTATAGTGACGGGGAGAAGGGGCCAGCCGCAATCTCGGCGCCTACTCTGTAACGCTGGTAGTTGGCGAAATCGGTGATGAGAGCACCCCTCTCCCCGTCACTATACGGGGAGAGGATGCCGGCAGGCAGGTGAGGGGCGGCGCCAACTTTGGCAATTGATGGGAACCCCTGAACGAACAGAAGTAAACTGTGCTGTTCGTTCAGGCAGCCACAGGCTGCCCAATACGCAGGAAATCGCTGTCGAAGGGAACCTCCCGCGCCGCGCCACCGGCCGTCAGCCGCATGCGGCCATCCGCCGTCGTGAGCTCCTGCGGTGGCTCGCCGCCAGATAGCGGCATGGCGCCGATGACATGGCGAAAGGAAACGCTTTGGCTTTCGTCCAGCGCAAAGGCGGTCGCTACCCCTTCGCGCCTCAGCCAGTTGTCGCCGATCGAGGCGGCATGGCCGACGGCGGCGCGGCCATCCTCGATGCCGAGCACGCCAAGGTGGCGGCCGCTCCAGGGCGCGTAGTCGCGCCCGCCATTGCTGAGCCACAGCATGGTGATCGGTAGCTCGGCAGGGTTCTTCAGCACCAGCACCAGATCGTCCTCGGCCTGGCGCGCCAGCGCGGTCCAGCCCGGTCCGCCATGATCTGTCTCGACCAGCGTGAGGAAATCCTCGCGCAGGTCGCCCATGCGGTATTCCGTCAGGTCGAGCGTACCGCCGCCTGCGGCGGGAAAACGGCCGAGATCGGCGGATCGTGCCGGATAGGCCAGCAGGAAGCGGCCGCGTGCGGGATCCGGCTCCAGCGGGTCGTCCAGCGTCGCGGCAAACCGCTTCGGCGAAAAGGCCAGCCTGCCGCCGCCCGTCATTGTCGTCATCGGGTGATGCGCGACCGAAATCGCACCATGGCCGCCGGAAAACACATGTTCCTGGTAGAGGAAGGGATGGCCGTCGCGCAGCGTCAGGATCTTGTCGATCGAAGCGCCCATCACCTTGTGCCGCAGGCGATAGACCGCGCGCCAGCCATCGTCTGTCGCGGCACTTTCGACGACATCCCAGGCGCTGTTGGCCGGCCAGCCATGCAGCGGCGCTTCCTCGACATCGCTGCGCGAAAACGGCGCGCAGAGGAAATCGCCGGACAGCCGAACGGTGCCTTCCGGCAAATTGTCCGGCAGTGTCTCGTTCGCATCGACCCAGGGTGCGCGGTGCAGCGGCTTCAGCTGCCGCCCGCCACCCTCGACGACCATGTCGGCGATGTGGCCGACCGTGAGGTCGAGCGAAACCGAAATGCCCCGGGCCTTGATGGTGTGGATGGTCATTGCGCTCTCACCGATTCTGCAGGCGCAAACTGGCCTGTTCGGCGGCACCTGCGCAAGCACTGCGACAGGCATTTTGCATCAGCGCCCTTTCACCCTCCCCCTTGTGGGGAGGGTCGGCGAGCGGCCGGAGCGAAGCGGAGATCGTTCGACGGGGTGGGGGTCTGGCGCCGGCGTCACCCCCACCCCGATCCGCTGGGCGGATCGACCCTCCCCACAAGGGGGAGGGTGGGCGCCTCTACTGCCGCTTGTATTCCCGCACCGGCGACTTGGTGTCGTCGGTGTAGGTGACCTGCACCGACATCGATTTCACGCTGTCGGCGACCTTGAATAGGGCTGGTAGTCGTAGGGGATGGCGTAAGGGTCCTTCTTGTCGCAGGGCGGCATCTTGATCTCCTTGTCGAGCGCCGCGCCGTTCAGGCTGTAATGCACCTGCTTGATGGCGCAGCGGTAGGACAGCATCTGGGTGAAGTAGACCAGCCCATGATTGCCGCTGGCATCGAAAGCGATCCACGAGGTCCAGAACTGGTCGAGGATCTGCTTGTTGCCTTGCTGGAGCGCGGTCTCCGGGTCGAAGCGGATGTCGAACGGGCCGGTCTCGCGGCCCCTGATGTCGAGATATTTGATGGCGATGATCCCCGCCACGGTGCTGTCGGGCATCTCGAAGCTCGGATTGGCCATCGGCTTGCCGGTCGTCTGGTCGTTCATGGCCAGGAAACCGGTGTCGGTGAACGGGCCGCTGTCGCCCATGCGCCAGGAGATGGCGGTCGCCGGCTCCGGCAGCGAGATGGTCATCGACCAGCCCTGGTTGGAGCGCATCGGCGTCAGCGAAGGCACGAAGCGGGCGGGATCGAGCACGTCGCCGAGTGCCGCCAGCCGGTTGCGGCTGCGGTCCAGCCAGTCGGCCAACTGCGTCTGGTCGACGACATATTTGAGCAGCCCGCCATCCTTTTCGTAGGACACGAACCTGGTCAGCGCCTTGGCCTCGTTGCGCTTGTCGGCCAGCGTCTGGGCGCCGAGCCGGTCTTCGGAAAACTCCTGCGCCAGCAGGAAATAGGCCGGCGCGAAATCTGGATTGGCTGATATGAAGGCGTTGAGCTTGTCGAGCCGCTGGGCGTCGTCGAACTGCTGGATATGCACAAGCTTGATCGACAGCGCCTTGCCCTTGTCGGCAAGCGCGCCGAACACTTCGCGCGCGCCGGCCTTACCGTCCTGCACCCGAAGCAGCGTGGCAAAGCGCGTGTAGGGGTCGATGGCGTCGACATCGAAACCGGCGAAGGCGAGGTAGGAGCGCCGCGCGTTGAGCATGTCGCCGGACAGCTCGTAGACGCGGGCATTGTGGTAGAATTCGTCCGGCCGCTTCGGCTCGGCAATCGCCCCGCCTTGCGCGGCCAAGGCGGCAAAGCCCTTGGCGATGGTGTCGATCGAGGCGGCGATCTGCTGCGTCGTTTCTTGCAGCTTCTCGGTCTGGGCCTGCTGCTGCGCCTGGCCGGCGGCCAGCGTCTCGGTCTGCTTCTTCACCTCGTCGGTGGTCTTCTGCACCTCCGCCGTCTGCTGCGTCTGCTGCTGCTGGGCGTTAGCGATCTCGTCGGCCTTCTTCGCCACCGTGTCGGTCGTCTGCTTGACCGCCTCGACCGTATTTTGCATCTGCGTGACGGTCTGCTCGATCCTGGCCACTTTTTCGGACACGATGCCCATCGACTGCTGCAGCCCGGCAATGGCCGGCACCAGGCTGGCGATCACCCCGTTCTGGGCGTTGGTCTGCTGCTGCAGGCCGTAGACGCCACTGGCGACGGCCGCCGCCGTGGTGGCGAAGATCAAGGCCGGCAGCGCTCTGGCCGCCAGCACCAGCCTGAGCACGATGGCAATGGCGATGATGATTGCGGCCACCGCGGCGGTCAGCGCGATATAGGCGGCGAACGGCGCCAGCGGATTGAGGATGTCTGATACGGCACCCCCGATAAAGGCGACACTGCCGGCCCATTTGCCGGTGCGGCTGAGCGATGCCCTGATAAGCGAGGGCGCTGCGCCCCCGGCCCCGATATTCGTCATGCCAAGCCCCCAAGCCCTGAGATACCACGCCCCTTCCCACGGGAAACGCGGCCCTGGCAAGGAAAGACACGGGAAAACCGGCGTTTTCGGGGCAGATGCTCGGCGGGGCCGATAGCCGACGCCGGCGCTGCCCCTCATCCGCCTGCCGGCACCCCGTGAACGGGGAGAAGGGAGATGCCGCGGCGTTGGCGTTCACTCTGCGACGCCGGCGGTTGGCGAACCCGTCGAGGAGAGCGTCCTTCTCCCCGTTCACGGGGAGAAGATGGCGGCAGCCAGATGAGGGGCGGCGCCAAGCTCTGAAAATATGCGCAAACCTGGGCAAATGCCTTGCTGCCGCCATTAACCAAATGGACGCATCACATGCGTTACGTTAGCTTCGCCGCATCTCAGCAACAGCCGACCCCAGAACAGACTTGCCCTTGTACAACCCCCTTCCGCTCATCCAGAGATTTTTTGCGGCACTCGCCCTGCTGGTGCTGCTTGCCGGCTGCGCCACGACGCCGCCCGACAGCGTGCTGGCCGTGCCGGCGCCGGCGCAGAAATATGCGGCCATCGTCGTCGACGCCAGGACCGGCAAGCAGCTGTTCGAGGTCAGCTCGACGGCGCAGCGCTACCCGGCCTCGCTGACCAAGATGATGACGCTCTATCTGCTGTTCGAGGCGCTGGACTCCGGCCGCGTCAGCAAGCAGACGCAGATCCCGGTTTCGGACCATGCCGCCTCGCAGCCGCCGACCAAGCTGCGCTTCCGGCGCGGCGAGAGCATCGACGTCGATTCCGCGATCCGCGCCATCGTCGTCAAATCCGCCAACGACGTGGCCGTGGCGGTCGGCGAATATCTCGGCGGCAGTGAAGCTCAGTTCGCCGCCATGATGACATCCAGGGCGCGCCAGCTCGGCATGACCAGCACCATTTTCCGCAACGCGTCCGGTCTGCCCGACGGTGGCCAGATGACGACGGCGCGCGACATGGCGGTGCTCGGCATGGCGCTGCATCGGCGCTTTCCCCAGCAGTTCCACTATTTCTCCGAAAGCGATTTCATGTTCCGCGGCCGGCTGGTGCGCGGCCACAACGACATGCTCGGCCGCGTGCGCGGCGTCGACGGCATCAAGACCGGCTACATCAGGGCGTCGGGCTTCAACATCGTCACCTCCTACAACGCCGACGGCCGCAATCTGATCGTCGTGGTGATGGGCGCCGACTCAGCCCGCCAGCGCAACGACCACGTCGAAGCGCTGATCCAACGGAGCCTGTCGCCGACGACGGACGGCGCCAAGACCAGGCTGATGTTCGCCGAGCAATAGTGGCCGCGGCGCGGTTCGCGTCTGGGTGCTCGGCTGCCGCCCACCACTTCGTCATCCACGGGCGAAGCAAGGAGCATAGCGACGCGGCGCAGACCCGAGGATCCATGCCGGGACTCCAAACGCGTCACCAGGGTGCAGAACCTTGCGCACGCTGGCAGGACAGAGGGGGGTGATTGGCGCCAACATCGGGCAAGTTCTGCACCGCAAGCGACACTCGCAGGTCGCGGCATGGATCCTCGCGTCTGCGCGTCCGCTTCGCTCCCGCTCCGCCCGTGGATGACGAAGTCGGGAAGCGATCAAAAACACTTGTAGTCCCACGAAATCCGTCGCGATGCTGGCGATGTTGCGGCATACGTCGCCCAGCACCATCAGGAGCCCGCACCCATGAGCACCGTCCCCAAAACGCCCGAGCAACCGGAAGACAACCAGCACGACAGCGGCGGCGAATATTTCGAGGCGCCGACCCTCAGTGAGCTGGAGGCCGATCCGGTATCGGACGAGCACTTCGAGACGCCCGAAGTGCCGGACTCCGAACCTGCGGGTCCCGGCGCCCACCGTGGCAAGCCGAAGAAAAAACCGTCGGCGATCTCGGGCCGCAAATTCCGCAAGCGCGACCTGGTGCGCATCGACACGCTGCGCCCGAGCCTCGCCGACCGCATCCGGTCGGACCATCCCGACCTGCCGGCCGGCGCCCGCATCAGCCGCGCCGAGCTCGGCCGCTACCGCATGCGCTACATGGAGGAGCTGCTGCAGCAGGAGCACGGCGAATTCTCCGAGCTCGACCGCCAGGTGGTCGAATCGATCGCCAGGCAGGACACGATTTCCGAAAACTCGGAAGAAGAATTCGAGGAGCACCGCACCTTTGCCGACCGCGTCTCCGACAACATGGCGGCCTTCGGCGGCAGCTGGTGGTTCCTGATCTCGTTCGGCAGCGTGCTTCTGGTGTGGATCGGCATCAACCTGCTCGAAGGCATGAGCGCCGCCTTCGATCCCTATCCCTTCATCCTGCTCAACCTGCTGCTCTCCTGCATCGCCGCCATCCAGGCGCCGATCATCATGATGAGCCAGCGGCGGCAGGAGTCCAAGGACCGCCTGCGCTCCTTCAACGACTACCGCGTCAACCTCAAGGCCGAGCTCGAAGTGCGCCATCTGCACGAAAAACTCGACTACCTCATCTCGCGCCAATGGACGCGGCTCGCCGAAATGCAGCAGATGCAGCTGGATGCGATGCACGAACTGGCGGGTGCGAAGAAGCCGAAGCGGGCGGTGCGCGGGCGGCGGACGGTGAAGGCGGGGGCGGCAACCTCATAGGCCGCAGCCTGCACGCACCGGGCCATGTCGCTGCGCCAATCTCCAATTGCCCGTTGAAGCCCGCGCCTGCTTCCGCTAAGAAGCCGTGACTTGCCGGTTCACCGGCTGGTTCGTTTTCCGGATTCCGGAAAGCACCCGTAGCTCAGCTGGATAGAGCGCTGCCCTCCGAAGGCAGAGGTCACAGGTTCGAATCCTGTCGGGTGCGCCAGAATGCAAAGGGGTCCGTTCTGGACACTGCGTTTGGCGGTGGCTGCTTTGCGCCGCATATCAGCAAGGATAAGCACAATCGCTCAGCTACATGACGACACCGGCATTGATTATGGTGTCGTAGCCGGATAGCGCTGACATTAGTTGTCTAGACGAACGATTCGACTTGTCTTTTTCCTCGGGCTGTCTCTCACTACTCGCAGCGCGAAGTAGTCACAGGCGTGGTCTCGGGTCTGCTCGCGGGACGATTTGCCTTGGAACTTCACTATCTCACACCGAAAATCCGAAGGGCAACTATCGACGGAAAGGCGGCAACGAAAATGCTCGGTGAGGACCTGGCACGGTCATACCACAGTCTTATCGCAGACATGCGGGGCGCCATTTATCTCCACGAAGTGCCGGATGAACCAAAGGTTAACTGGGCTGAAGGCAAGATCGGGTTAAGCTATCCATTGGGAGATTCCGCTGTAGTGGAGGTGGAGCCCATCGGAGCCGGTGTGATCGACACGACCAACTGGGGCGATGTTCACCGCGTTAAGCTCTTGCGGATTCTCAACAACGGAAAGCTGCTAGCATGATTGACCCTAACTGGTCTTCACCGCCGGGCGACACGATAGTGCGGCTCATGGACACCAAGGAAATCGACGGCGCAGAACTCGCTGACGCATTGGGAATATCCACAGACGATTTCGACGCTTTGATTAGGGGCCACCGTCGGTTGACAGAAAGTGACGCCGGTGTTCTGGCCGACAATCTAGGGTCTACGACGCGGTTCTGGCTGGCCCGCGATAAATCCTACGTTTTGGATATGGCCCGTTTGGACGAGAGTTCACAAGACTCAGAGGCGTCATGGGTCGCATCGATGCCGGCAGCATCGATGCGCAAATTCGGTTGGGTCCCCAAAGGCAGCAAGTCTAAGAACAAACTCAAGGACGAGATTCTCGCATTTTTTGGCTGCTTGACTCTGCAGGAATGGGGACAGCGCTACTCATCGGGCGTGGGCGCTGTCGCTTTCCGAACCTCACTATCCCTCGCGTCCGACGGCATGGCCACACTGGTCTGGCTGCGCGCCGGCGAATTGGCCATCGCCGACCGTGACCTGCCCGAGTTTGACCTCTCGGCATTTAGGAACATGCTTCCAGGACTAAAGAAGCTTTCAGCTTTCAAACGGCCATCCGCGTTTGTTCCGCGCCTCGTAGCCGCTTGCAGATCTGTCGGTGTGGCAGTAGCAACCGCCCGGACTCCGGACGGTTGCCGCGCAAGTGGCGCGTCCTGGTTCGATACCAACGGCAATCCGGTCATCCTGCTTAGCTTCCGCCATATGGCGGAAGACCATTTTTGGTTCACGTTCTTTCATGAGGCTGCGCACATCGTACTGCATGGGCAAGACCATATCGACGGCGAAGGCGCTGTATTCATGGGAACGGACACGGAGACTCAAGAACGAGAGGCCAACGAGTTTGCGCAAGAATTGCTCTTTCCTGCCAATTTTCGGGAAGAACTCGACAACCGTGGCGTGGGGCCGAAGGCTATCATGGCCATCGCCCGAGCGGTGGATGTCACACCAGGTATCATCGTAGGTCAGTTGCAGCGGGCCGACGTGGTGGATCACAGCAAGCTGAACTTCCTCAAGCGCCGCTACCGTTGGGGTGAAGACCCAAACATACCTGACCTGATCGACTAACCTCTGAAATAAGTGTAGATCGTCGGGCTCTTCTGCCAATTGCAGAGACTGTCTTCAAGCACTTGCTTACCCACGTTGAGGTAGTCGTCGAGCGTATCAACCGCCCTCTCGATCTCCTTGGGCTTACCTTCTGCATTGGTCGCTCCCAAGACTAGCAGCTTAGCCCCGAACAACGGGCCGGTGGCGCCCGTTAGGTACACACTGTCGGCGTCAATCGGCGCTAGGTCTAGCTTGCCCAACATGGTCAGGAAGTCGAACTTGCCCAAGCGACCAAAACCGTAGACATCCTTCATCGATCGGTAGAGCTTCTTGAAAACTGCCGTAGGCTCCTGGCCAACCTCTTTATGTATCAGCCGCACCTTGGAATTCATACCACCCGAGGCCGTCAACCATTCGTGGAAAGTACTGAACACCTTGCCAATATTGCCAATCTTCTTGCTTTGGTACTGACGGTGGTTCGAAAATCGTCCGGATATAGATTTGGACTTCAGGTCATCCTCATGCGTGGTTAACATCGCCTCAAAATCGGCCCTGTTGACGCCATAGCGCTCCAAAGTCCACACCGGCCCCTCTCCGAACGAGCCCATGACGTTCGCGGCCAGCTTCCAGGCATCTTCGGCGTGTTTGCCAAAATGAGTGCCCAGAAAAGCTATCCATACCGCTTCGTCGCGGCGGCCCTTGGTATCAAGATAAAACGCACCTTTCAGAGGATCGAAAAGAGGGGAGTACGGATTGATACGATCAGCCGAGATGGCTGGGCGATGGCGGAAATTCCGCACATACTCGATCCGTCGGATGCTCGACACCATCTGCTCAACCAGTGTCTGTCTGGCCGCGGGATCCGCGATACCGGGAAGTGGACCGAATTCGTCTTCGTATGCCGCAAGGCCTTTCAGCAATTGGAATTGGCGGTCCCTATGGATTCCGTTGGGCATCTACTTCTTCCGGTTCGAACAGTTCTCGGATGACCGGATCCGCCACTTTCTTCTTAGCGATCCGATCGAGCACATAGAGTTTGAACCCGTCATGGTTCAGCCGGTTGAGCAACTCGGCGGCACGCTTCGTATCCCGTAATGTGCCAAGAGCAAAGACGCGCAGCAGTATAATCAGGTCCCGCCAATAGGGGTCGAGATCCGCCACGGGTTCGAAATTCGGGTTGCCGGCACGGATTTCACGTTCCGCTTCCAGCACTTGCCATACGGCCGGCCACGGATCGCCCAACGGCATCGGCGGCATGGGGACGATGTCGTGCAGCCCCTCGTCCACGTACTTCTGGGCGTTTGTACGCGGCTTTTGCCTTTCCGTGTCGTCGTAGAGATGTAGGCTGGCCACCGAGTGATGATAGGTTCCTGGTTCGACCCCTAACTCACGCGCGGCGATCTCCTGCAGCATGGTAAACGAGAAGACGTCATGCGGCAGCCCGAGGAAAACGTCGTTGGACCGCATGTGCACGTGTAGGTGAAGCCGTTTCTTCCTGATGACGAAATGCAGCGTGCAGGTGCAAGGAATGTCCTTGCTTTTTTTGCCGTCTGCACCGTTTCGAGCACCGTCGGCGTTCGCGTAGATTTGGATGATCGCGTTACGCGAACCGGGCTCGGCGCGCAGAGTGTCGATCACGCGCTGCCATTCGTCCTTGGGCTCGGCGTCGCCGTGCAGGCGAGCGCGCCCGAAGATACGGCGGCCATAAGCGCCGTTGAGCGTCTCGCCGTCGTCGGAAAACTCGTCATATCCTTCGATGTAGTAATTGATTTGGTCTAATGCGTCGCTGCCTGACAGGTACCAGAGCAGTTCGCCAAGCGGACTGAAAACTCTAGCGCGCGCCTCGGATCTTCCCAGTCGCGCACGCGGATTAGTAAGTTCG
Organism: Mesorhizobium sp. M7A.F.Ca.CA.002.05.1.1; assembly: GCF_003998335.1. Taxonomy (NCBI): domain Bacteria; kingdom Pseudomonadati; phylum Pseudomonadota; class Alphaproteobacteria; order Hyphomicrobiales; family Phyllobacteriaceae; genus Mesorhizobium; species Mesorhizobium sp. M7A.F.Ca.CA.002.05.1.1. Next base: position 12,221 of record NZ_RZQI01000065.1, read on the forward strand.
AGAAGCGCACCGAACAACTCGGTGCTTGTACCTTTGCGTGATCTCACGCGGTTGTTCCGCTTGTTACCGGACAACAGCCGCGTGAAAACCTTTCGCATTAAATCGTCGAGATTGTCGGCAGAGTGATGAAACACGCACGGTCCTTGCTGCCGAGTCTGCTGTTGAACCTGACTATCAAGCAAGATCGATTCGCGATTATATCTCAGCAGGAAGAGTATCCGGCTGCAATTGAATATTCCACCACCGCCTTTTATTCGGCTGCAGAATTCGCAACGTCCAGTTCGGCGCTCCCTTTGCTGCCCAGCCGCGCCGCCGTCAGCCCGCCACCCCCCTCACACTCTCCCGCTCCACCAGCGGGCACTCCAGCTTCGTAATC
>NZ_RZQI01000661.1:0-3393 GCF_003998335.1 Mesorhizobium sp. M7A.F.Ca.CA.002.05.1.1
AGGACGGATAGCGGGACCATTGAGAACGGCTCCATCCGGCGAGAACTGGGAGCCATGGCAGGGGCAGTCCCAGCACTGCTCGGTCGAATTCCAATGGACGATGCAGCCGAGATGCGTGCAACTGGCGGAATGCATGTGCGTTCCACCGTTTTGGTCACGGCACACGGCGAGTTTGCTCAAACCGTCGCGGAGAATACCGCCCTGACCGGGTTCCAGATCGGCGGCTGATTTGATCTCGCCGGGCAACAGATACTCCGCGAAATTCTTCAACGCCGTCAGGTTCTCGCTAACGTAGTTCACCAATGCCAAGGGAGGCTTGCGATCGGGGGCATAAACCTCCTCCCACACACTGGATCCACCGACGACAAGGTCCCGGATGAGCAGGCCAGCCAACGCTCCGTGGGTGATTCCTTGTCCTGAATCCCCGGTAGCGATAAAGACGTTCTTGCTGCCAGGATTACGGCCGATGAAGCCGCAATAATCGATCGTGTCGAGAACCTGGCCAGACCAACGCGCTGCTTCCTGGCCCAGTTCCGGAACAAGGGCCCGGATCCAGGCGTCCAATGCATCGAAACGCGCCGAGCCGTCATCGGCTTCACCAGATTTATGATCACGACCGCCCGCAATTAGATAGTCGATGTCACCCTCCCCAGGTTGGAGACGAACGTAGTAATAGGGATCGTCCATATCCCAATAGAGCGCGTCCGGAAGAGTTGCTTTGGGCAGCTCGAATGCCATCGCATAGGTCCGATAGGGCGCCATCTTGCTGTGGATCGCCACCACCGTATTGACCGGCGAGTTTGTGGCAAACACGGCGTTGTCGGCGGTGATGGTTGCGCCCCCTTCCACGCGAAGGCGGATCTGTTCACCCTCCTCGATCTCGGTCACGGCACTTTCGGCAAAAGCCTTGCCTCCGCGCTCCCCGAAATCGTCAAGCAGGGCACGAAGATATTTCAGTGGGTGAAACGTGGCCTGATCGGGATAGCGTAGCACCGGCGCCGCTTCATGGCCTTTCAGCGGAACGCCGCGGCCGTGTTCCGCGACTGCGCCGACCTTGCCGGCCGCTTCATACTCTTCATCACATTGCTTGGTGGCTTCTTTTTCGTCCATCCAGGCTGCGGGAAAAAGAAATCCGTCGAGCCGACGAAAGTCGCAGTCTATTTCAAGATCGCTGACGTGTTCCTCGATCCGGTCGACAGCGGCTTGCTGGCTCTCTTGAAAACCTCGAGCGAGATCCTCGCCGCGGATTTTGACGAGTTCGCTTAGGCCGTCGTCGCAGATCGGGGCCAAGTGGGCGGTCGTGCGGCAAGTCATCCCACCGAGCAGCCGCCCCCTGTCGACCAGCACCACTGACTGTCCCGCCAGCGCAAGTTCGTAGGCAATAGAAACGCCGGCCATGCCAGCCCCCACCACCGCCACGTCGCATAGCACATCCTGTTCCAGTTGCGGGGCCGAGGGCAACTCCGTGTCCTTCATCCAAAGAGATTTCGTGGCTTCGTCACTGACGTTCATCGCTGCCTCCAACCTGGCTGCGCGTCTAACGGTCGGAACTGCATTTTGATCCGAAATGCGCAGACGAATCCAAATTGTTTGCTCCCTTGCGCGGAAATGGGACTACCAAGGGGTAGACCGTCGCAGATCGTGATTGACCGCGGGGCACTTCAGGAGATCATCAAGGGTGAAGGCGACTGGAACCGCGCGCGCCTCTCCACGCTCTGGGGTAAGGAAAAACGGAACAAGTTATTGACCTTCTGGACCGGGAGCGGCTCTTTGCCGAGACCAGCAACTAGGTCACCAAGAATTCATACACTGCATCAAGGCAAGCGGCGCAGAAGACCCTCACGGGAGATGGTGGCGACGGGTTTGGAATTCCACAGGCTCCTGCTCGACCTTGAATCTGCTTTGCAGGACGCTGGCTTTCTCGTCGTAGGAGTGCCGAGTGCCGAAGCCGCCGTAAAGGCGTTTGATGAGGGTCCAAACAAGTTCGCCGGCCTCCTTACGGACATCCGTCTCGGCTCTCGAGAATCTGGGTGGGAAGTAGCCGGGCACGTCAGGCGAGCCAACCCAACCCTACCTGTGGTCTACATCAGCGGCGATGGTGCGTTTTCCTGGGGGTCTGAAGGCGTCCCAGACAGCGTGATGATTGTCAAGCCGTTCTTCCCCCCCGCAGATCATTACGGCGCTGTGCACACTGCTCAATCAGCAACACCCAACAGTGCGCCGAACGGAGGCGAGCCCTCTCAGTAGAGCAAGTCGGCGTACTGAAACGCGAACACTGTCCCGCTGGTCTCATCGGTCACCTCAAGGAAGTAGTCCCCCGTCCGGTGAAGTGTCAAAGGTCGACCAGTTGCGCCTTCGGCTGCACGGAAAGAGGTCGGCGCTTCTGCGCGATACTCGGCTATCACCCGCCCCGCAAGAAGCTCCCGTATTTGATACGCCACGGCGAGCCCCAAGGGTCCGAATCATCCATTAGAGAAATCTAACATTTCCCTTTTGGCGAGGCGGGGTGTACTTTAGTTACCGCGGGGTGATCCTAGGGACCTACACTGCCCGCTGCCGAGAGGCGGCGGGCTTTTTTGATAGCCAGGAACCGAATGGCGCAAGTTGGATGCCATCAGCATTCCATCCGTGGAGGCATTGGGGCGCGGACTTTCAGATTACGCGATGGTGGAGTGGATGCGGTAGCCCGCCTGAGCCAGTCGCGTCCGAGTGATGCCCCCATCTCTCGTCCGCACCGCATCCAAAAATCTTGTAGCATCCTTGGCGCAGTCCGCATCGAGCCAAGCAACGTTTCATTATTGACAAAGATCGGGCCGTGACAAAAAGGAAACTCGTTGGGGCAGCACCCGTCCCCCAAATGGCCTGCCTCTCCAGGAGCCCGCTGCCGAAAGGTGGCGGGCTTTTTTGTGCGCTAGTCCTGATATGACGAGGCAGGTTCGAAAGCGGCAGCGTCCCCCCGCTGCCTGTCGAGGCCCCCAAGCCTCGGCCGGGTCCGCCTCGGCGCCCCAGTAGGGGCCGACCCACTGAAGTTCAAGTTCGGAGATCAAGGGAACCTGCTTCTGAAATCGAAGTTCAGTCCATAGCTTGGTTTACAGCCGAGCAGTCTCGAGGCAGGGCCCGTCATTGCTGATCGGTGGCGGTCCTTTGCCGTGCGCAGATGGTTGTTCGGGCAGGCACGCGTGTAGCACCGACGAACCTCCAATGCAGAAGCGCAAAGGTCTGACCCGTGAAACAACACAGCCTTTTCGACATTTGGAATGTGACCGTCGATCATCGTCCCTTCATCGTCGGTTGGTTGATTACCCGCCACGGCTCGCTTGGCGTGGCGGGTACTCTTCTGTGGAGGGTGCATGCGGCTTGGTCATATCATCGCGAATGCGTTCGCAGCGGGGT
>NZ_RZQI01000662.1:0-3392 GCF_003998335.1 Mesorhizobium sp. M7A.F.Ca.CA.002.05.1.1
GCCATGGAAGGTCTATGTCACCAAGGGCGAGAGCAAGCAGCGGATATCAGACGCCATTCTCAATTCCGGCATTCGCGCCGAAAAAGCTGATTGGGACGAGTACCGGTATTATCCCACACAGTTCTTCGAGCCGTATCTGACCCGCCGCCGCGCCAACGGTTTCGGCCTCTATGGCGCGCTCGGGATCGGTCGTCGCGAGGTCGACAAGATGCGCGCCCAGCACGACCGCAACTTCGTCTTCTTCGACGCCCCGGTCGGCATGATCTTCACCATCGACCGCCGCCTCAACCAGGGCTCATGGATCGACTACGGCATGTTCCTGCAGAACATTATGGTCGCAGCAAGAGGCAGGGGTCTGCACACCTGTCCGCAGGCGGCCTTCGCGCCCTATCACCGGCAGATCAGGCCGGTGCTCGACATTCCGGACGAAGAGATCGTCGTCTGCGGCATGGCGCTTGGTTATGAAGATACGTCAAAACCTGAAAACGCCTTCCGCACCGACCGCGTGCCGCTGGAAGAGTGGGTGACGTTCAGCGAATAAGCCAGCCAGCCTCATTCGGTATTCATCTGTGCGCCGTGGCCGCTGACATGGGCACCGTCCTGTGGCGTCAGCTTGAGGTAGGCAAGCAGCGCGCAGAGCGTGATGATGCCCTCGATGACGAACAGGATGCGGAAATCGTCGGCGACGGCTGGACCGCCGCCGGCCAGAAATGACAATACCGCCGCAGCCAGGCCGACGCTGATCGCCACCGCCAGCTGCCATAATATGTAATAGAGCGCGCTGAAGCGGGCGAGCTGCTCGGGCGCGATGTCGGAATAGGCGAGATTGCCGGTCGAGGCCCATTGCGCGGAGCGGAAGACGCCGAAGACGAAGATGTAGGTCAGCACGATCCACACCGGCGTCGTCGCCTGCATCAAGGCGAAGCCGGCGACCATCACGGCGACGATCGGGGTGTTGTAGACCAGCACGCGGCGAAAGCCGAAACGGTTGAGGACACGCGGCATGAAGAAGCGCATGGCCACGGAGCCGACCGCGGCGACGAAGGTCAGCGATCCCGCCTGCACCGCGCTCATGCCGAAGCCGAGCTGGAACATCAAGGGCAGCAGGAACACCACCGAGCTGAGGCCGATCGTGTCCAGCCCGCCGCCGGTGAGGAACGAAATGCGGAAGGTACGGATGCGCAACAGCTCGAGATCGAGCAGCGGATTGCGCACGCGCAGGCAGTAGAACGAGGCGATGGTCAGGATGACCAGCGCCAGCGCCAGTTCTGCGGCGATGATGCCGCCCGCGGCATCCTTGGCAGCAAGCGAATCCATGCCGAAGACCAGCAGGACCATGCCGCTGCCGACCAGCAGGAAGCCCGGAAAATCGAACGGCGTGCGCACGGGCTTGGTCATCGTCGGAAACAGCGAGGCGGCAAGAATTGCCGCCGCCAGCGCGAACGGCACGTTGATGAAGAAGATCCAGCGCCAGGAAATGTAGGTGGTCAGCGCGCCCCCGACGAGCGGACCGACCAACGGTCCGGACTGGCCGGCCAGCGAGATGTACATGTTGATCTTCAGCGTTCGGCTGCGCGGAAAGGTCGACAGGATGACGACCTGGCCGAGCGTGCCCATCAAGGCACCGCCAAAGCCTTGCAGCGCGCGGGCGCCGACCAGCATCCAGATGTTGTCGGACAGCCCGCAGAGCGCCGACGAGGCGGCGAACACCAGCAAGGCAAAGCAGTAGACGTTGCGCAGGCCGAAGCGATCGGCGGCCCAGCCGCCAAGCGGCATCGAGATGATCAGGCTGGCGACATAGACGGTAATCAAGAGGCCGAGCTGGCTGGGCGGACGGCCGAGGCTTTCGCTGATGCCCGGCAGCGCGGTCACCACGACATTCTGGTCGAGGCTGGTCATGAACACGCCGCAGGCGACCGTCAGCGGCAGCAGGAGCAAGGCTCTGGCCGGCACATCGGCGCGATCCGTGGCGCCGGCGGATAGTTCTGCGGTCATGGAGATGTTCGAACCAAACGAATGTGCCGACTCTTGAAGAAGGGATTTCATATCCCTCGGGCCGGTTGGGCGGCCACGTTTTCGCACCATGGGCGCCGGCGGCCAGATTCTCTAGCGGCAGAAGCGGCTGGCGTTGATGCCAGATGTGGGCAACGCGGCCATCCGGCCGCGCCGCCTACTGCACCTCGTAGCCGACTTCCTCGCTGGCATGGCAGAGCGCCTTCCAGAACGAGCGTGCAAACGAGCGGAAGACATAGATGTCGAACTGGTCGGCGCTGGTGCGCTGGATCTGGGCGAAGATGTCGTGATGGGTGGTCGAGCGGCCGGCTCCAACAGGAAAGGCCGGCAGCGCGAAATCGATGGCGAAGAATTTCGCCAGCACCCATTCGGCCTTCGGCCCGGCAATGCGGATGGCGGTGCGGCCGTGCGAGAGGTCGGTCACAGTGCCAATGGCGGGGGTCACCACCTTGGCAAAGGCCGCAGCCAGGCCTTCGGCTTCATCGGCAACGGTGAACTTTCCCGGCGCGAAGCCGAACACCGATTTCACGCCATCGCTCAAGCCGCCGCCGGCGCCATCGGGCAGGGCAAGCCCGGTGACGGTGCGGACGGCTGCTATCAGCTTCTTCTCCTCGCCGGGCCACGCGGCGAGCTGCACGATCGAGCCCGGCCTTGTCTCGGTCAGGATGATCTCGACGCCGTGCTCGAAATTGCCGTGCGAGCCGACATGGAATTCAGGCTCAAGCGGCGACAAGGGTTCGGGTGATTGGCGCTCAACCATGCATGCGGCTCCCGTCCGGATCGAAGAAGTGGTTGGAGACGATCTCGACCGGTCCAAACCGGTTGCGCAAGGGATCGGAGACATGAGCGCGCGTGCCCTGCAGTGCCTTGCCGCCCTTGACCAGCGCCAGCGCGATATGCCTGCCGAGCGCCGGTGAATAGCAGCAGGCGGTGATGTGACCGATCGAGCCGTGCGGATTGGCCTCGTCAACCTCCTCGACGATGTGCGCGCCGCCATTGAACGGTAGGTTGTCGAGGGCGATCAGGCCGACCAGTTCCAGGCGGTCCGACGCGATCAGGCCTTCGCGGTCCATCATCGCCGAGCCGATGAACGGCTTCTTCTTCGACAGCATCCAGTCGAGATGCAGGTCGCGCGCCGTGGTGCGGCCGTCGATCTCGGCGCCGGTGACATGGCCTTTTTCGATGCGCATGGTGCCCAGCGCCTCGAGCCCGTAGGTGACCAGCCCGAACGGTTTGCCGGCCTCGACAAGCGCTTCCCAGACATGGGTGCCGTGGCCGGCGCCGGAATAGACTTCGAACGCCATTTCGCCGGAGAAGGACAGCCGGCAGATCATCACCGGCACGCCTGCTATCTCGCCGCGCACGAGGCCCATGAAGGG
>NZ_RZQI01000663.1:0-3391 GCF_003998335.1 Mesorhizobium sp. M7A.F.Ca.CA.002.05.1.1
CATGAACGGCATCGATCCAGTCGTCGTCGCGACCGGCAACGACTGGCGGGAGATCGAGGCCGGCGCCCACGCCTGGGCGGCGCGCGGCGGCCGTTATACGTCGTTGAGCCGCTGGGAGATCGACGCCGCCGGAAACCTCGTGGGGACGCTGGAAATGCCGATGGCGCTGGGCATGGTCGGCGGCGCCACCAAGACGCACCCGGCCGCGCGCGCAGCGCTGAAACTCCTCGGCGTGACCACGGCGCAAGAGCTTGCCGAGGTCACCGTCGCGGTCGGGCTGGCGCAGAACATGGCGGCGCTCAGGGCGCTGGCAACCGAAGGCATCCAGCGTGGACACATGGCGCTGCATGCCCGCAACATAGCCATCGTGGCGGGCGCGAGCGGCGCGAATATCGATGCGGTGGCAAAGGAACTTGCGGCGGATCACGATGTGCGCGTCGATCGCGCCAGGGAAATCCTGCTCAGACTGGGCAAAGAGGAGGCCTGAGCGGTGAGCGAGGCAGCCGCACGCGGAAATCAGGCTCGGCTTTCCAGCCTGCTCAAAAGCCAGGAAGGCATCGTGCTGGTGCTGGCGGTGCTGGCCTTCGTGCTGTTCTCGTTGCTGCTGCCGTCCTTCTTCAGCCCCGGCAACATCCTAGCCCTGATCAGAAGCGTCTCGATTCTCGGCATCCTGGCGCTGGGAATGGCGCTGGTCGTCATCGCCAGGGGCATCGATGTCTCGATGATCGCAACGATGGTGGTGTCGGTGTCCTGGGCCTTCGTGATCGCCCGCTCGGGCTATTCGCTGGAATTCGCGCTGCTGATCGGCGCGCTGTTCGCGGTGGTCGCCGGCGTGCTGATCGGGATGCTGATCGCTTTCGGCGAGGTCGCGCCGATCTTCGCGACGCTTGCCGCCGGCTCCGTCATCTACGGCCTTGGCCGAACCTTCTTCTTCACGCTGGAGATGCAGAATGTGCCGCCAGGCGCCGAATGGTTCTCGCTGATCGGGCAGGGCCGCATCCTCGGCGTCCCGGTGACGGTGGTGGTCTTTGCCATGCTTTGCCTGGCGCTGCATCTGGTGCTCAGCCGCACGCGGTTCGGCTGGCAGACCTATGCCATGGGCAACAATCCGGGCGCCGCCAGGATCACCGGCATTTCCAACCGGCCGATGATCGTCGCGCAATATGCGATCAGCGCGCTGATCGCCTACGGCGCCGGGCTGGTGCTTGCCTCGTCGGCGTCGGCGATCAACGCCCGGCTTTTCAATTCGACGATGATCTACGACATCCTTCTGGTCGTCGTGTTGGGCGGCATCGGCCTGAATGGCGGCCACGGCAAGGTTCGCAACGTCATTCTGGGCACGATCTTCGTCGGCATCCTGCTCAACGGCATGACGATCATGAACATCGCCTACACGATCCAGAACCTGGTCAAGGGCGTGGTCCTGCTTCTGGCCATCGTCATCGACTCGCTCGTCAACCCACGCGACGAGCAGACGTCCCAGCAAGGGGATCTCTGACACCAATTTCAACGCCAAAATGCAATGGGAGGAAACCATGCGACTTCTGAAAACGACAAAGTGGCTGGCCGCGGCCTGCATCGCGCTTGCCGGTATCGTCACCGCCAGCGCCCAGGACAAGGGCCTGGAAAATCCGCGCTCGACGACGTTCCACAAGACGCTGGAAGGCAAGAAGGTCGTCTTCCTGCCGCTGTCGATGGGTTTCGACCTGACCGAAGGCTGGGCGGCGGTGATGCGCCAGCAGGCCAAGCGCCTCAAGTATGATTTCGAGATCCGCGACCCCGCCTGGAGCACCGACGCGGGAACCCGCGCGCTGCAGTCGCTGATCAGCGAGAAGCCGGACCTGATCGTCGCGCACAATCCCGACATCCAGTCCTACGCCCGGTTGCTGGCTCAGGCGCAGGCCGCCGGCATCAAAGTTGTGCAGATCAACCTGGAATCGAACACCCAGACCGATTCGTATGTCGGCGCCGACTGGACCGAGATCGGCGAACAGGCGGCGCAGGCCGTGGTCGACAAATGCAGCCCCGGCAAGGGTGCTTCGACCAAGGTCGCTATCGACACCGGCGTGCCGACGGCGGCATCCGACGTGTTCCAACTCGACGGCATCTACCGTGTCTTGAACCAGCATCCCGACATCCAGGTCGTTTCGCAGCAGGCCACCGAATACAATCCGGAAAAGGCGCGCTCGATCATGGAGACCGTGCTGCAACAGCATCCGGATCTTTGCGGCGCCATCGGCATCTGGGACAATCAGGACACCGGCACGGCGTCTGCGATCCAGCAGGCCGGCAAGGGCGACCAGGTCTTCCTCGTCACAAGCGGCGGCGGCAACAGGGTCGGCTGCGAGAATGTCGAGAAGGGCCTGTTCAATCTCTACATCAGCTACAACGTGCCGCTGCAGGGCGAAATCCTGAATGCGGAGATCGCAAGGCTGCTGCTCTCCGACGGTACCGCCGGCGAGACCAAGACGCTCTATTTCAATCCGCTGACGCAGATCACCAAGGCCAACGTCAACCAGCGCAATTGCTGGACGCTGGACGATCTGAAGTAGGGAATCCTGACTTATGGCCACCAGCGATGCGCTTTCACGGCTGCGGTACCGGCTTTTGCCGGACCGCCTGTTCGGCGAATTGCTGACCAAGAGCTGGATCGACAACGTCATTCCGGCATTGGCGCTGGTGGTCACGATCCTCGTCATGACGTGGATCATCCCTGGCTATTTCTCGGTCGGCAACCTTACCGATCTCGCCCGCCAGGTGTCGGAATTCGGCCTGATCGCACTGGCGCTCACCATCGTCATCCTCTCGGGCGGCATCGACCTCTCGGTCGGCTCGATGTTCGCGCTATGCGTGCTTGCCGCCCTGGTATCGATGAACGTTGCCGGCCTGCCGGTCGGCGTGGCATTGATCGCGACGCTAGCCACGGGCCTCGTCTGCGGGCTGCTCAACGGGGTGCTGATCGGCTATCTCAGGCTGCGCGCCTTCATCACCACTCTGGTGACACTGGTCATCTACCGGGCGCTCTACGACATCATCTTTCCCCGGCTTGCCAGCGCGATCGTCGGCTCGATGCCGGTCTCCCCGACCTGGGACCTGATCGGCTTCGGCACCTTCTACGGCCTGCCCGTCTCCTTCGCCATTTTCGCCGTCATCGCCCTTGGCGCGCATATCGTCCTGTCAAGGCTAAGGCCAGGATGGCGGTTGCGCGCCGTCGGCGGTGCGCGCCGCTCCGCCTACAATGCCGGCATCAACGTCAAGCTGACGGTTTGCCTCGCCTATGTCGCATCGGGCCTGCTGACCGCGATCGCTGCCTTTCTGTTTTCCGCCCGGCTCGGCAGCACCGGCGCCGACACCGGCATAGGGCTGGAGATTTCCGTATTGACCGCCGTGG
>NZ_RZQI01000664.1:0-3390 GCF_003998335.1 Mesorhizobium sp. M7A.F.Ca.CA.002.05.1.1
TCCCAGTATCGAATTGCCCAACCTTTTCGGTCAAAAGAAGAAACCGGACCAGGTTCAGCTGGTGCAATCCGATCCTGCCGCTGTCACCAGCCTGGAAGAGCAGCTGCGGCAGATGAACGGCAAGATCGAGGAACTCAATTTCCAGGTCCTGCAGATGCAGGAGCAGATCCGCAAGCAGCAGGAAGACAATGAATTCCGCTTCCAGCAGCTGGAAGGCGGCGGCACGCAAGGCGGGCAGCCGCCGGCGCAGAAGAAATCGGACGCCACCACCGGCACCGACAACGATGTGGCGGCGGCCCCGGCAATACGGGCGCCGGCCGATGCCGGCGCCGCGCCCGCCAACGATCAATCGGCAGGCGGCAAGACGGTCGAGGATGTCATCGTCGAATCTCCCGACGGCGACCCCGGAAAGGTTATTCCCGGTACGGGAGCGCCGGAAAAGAATTTCGGCACCATCACCGTCGACAAGAACGGCAATGTCATCGATGCCGGCGGCAACACGCAATCGACCGCGCCGGCGCAGGACACCGCGCCAGTCGCCGGGGCGGCGCCCAAGGCCGGAAAATCCGATACGGTGGTCGCGGCGTTGCCCGCCACCAACAACCCGGAAGAGCTTTACCGCAACTCCTACCAGTTCATCCTCTCGGGCGACTACGGCACCGCCGAGCAGGGTTTTCGCGATCACATCGCCCGCTTCCCCAAGGATGCGAAGGCGGCGGACGCGCATTACTGGCTGGGCGAGTCATTGCTCGGCCAGCAGAAATACCGCGACGCGGCCGAGACGTTCCTTGCCGCCAGCAAGGACTACCCCAAGGCCAAGAAAGCTCCCGACATGTTGCTGAAGCTCGGCGTGTCGCTGGTCGGCCTCAAGCAGCATGATGTTGCCTGTGCCACCTTCAGCGAGGTCGGCAAGCGCTACCCTGATATTTCCAGTGCGCTCAAGGAACGCGTCAAGCAGGAGAAGGCTCTGGCTGCCTGCTGATCCTTGTCCTACATGTCGTTGTCCTGAAACCGGGATCACTTTTGGGCGACATGCATTATGCTCGACACCGAGCCGGACCTTTCGACTAACCCTTTTTCGCATATCGATTTTACCAGCGGCGCTGTTGCGGCCGTGTCCGGCGGCAGCGACTCGACCGCCCTGCTCCTTCTTCTCAGACACCATCTCGACCGTAAGGCGCCGGCAACCAGGCTGCTGGCGGTAACGATCGACCACGGTTTGCGGTCCGGTTCGGCTGCGGAAGCGCAAACAGTGGCGAAGCTGTGCGCCAGACTCGGAATTTCACACCGCATCCTGACATGGTCGGGCCCCAAGCCATCGACCGGCCTGCCCGCCGCCGCTCGCGAGGCGCGCTACCGGCTGCTGGCCGAGGCGGCACAAGCCGAAGGCATCGGCCTGATCCTCACCGGCCATACCGCCGATGACCAGGCAGAGACGGTGCTGATGCGGCAAGCGCGCGAGGAAGGATTGGCGCGGGACGGGGGCCAAGGCCATGCCGAAATGGCAGGCCGGGGACTTGCCGGCATGGCGCCGGCCACCTTGTATGACTGGCGCGAGTGGATCGTTCGGCCGCTTCTCGGGTTGCGGCGCGAGGCGCTGCGCGACGTCCTGCGGCGTGAGAATGTCGGCTGGGCCGACGACCCCACCAATATCGACGCGGCCTTCGAGCGGCCGCGTGTGCGGGCAGCCCTTGCCGACAGCAACGGTGCGCAGCGCATCGACGATGCACTGGCGCTGGCCGCGCATGAGGGCCGCGCGCGCAGTCAACTCGGCCTCGCCGCCGCAAGTTTGATCGGCGATTTCGCGACCCGGCTGTCCTGCGGGCTCATTCGTCTTGATCCGCTCTTGCTGAACACAGGCGACGAGCGAGCGGCCGTCTATGCGTTGCGTATCCTGCTGGCCATGACCGGCGGAATTGCCTTCCTGCCGGATCAGGCCCGCAGCGAGGCTCTGTTCGGTCGGCTGAGGGCTGGATTTCTTTGCGCCACATTGTCGCGGACGGTTGTCGATTCCCGGCGCTCCGGCATCTTCCTGCGCCGCGAGGCGCGCGGCCTGCCCGCCGCCGCAACCCTTACTGGCAGCACCCTGTGGGATGGCCGCCGGCGCATCACATTGAACGACAGCAGCAGCGCATTGTTGATTGCCCCGCTAGGCACGGCAGCGGCGAAGCGGCTGGCGACGGGCCAAGGAAAAGCCCCGCCGAGCCTGATGCGCGCCGCGCTCGCGGCCGAACCGGCGTTGTGGCACGCCGGGGAATGCCTTGGTTTGCCTGGATATGAACTGAAGTCGGCGATGGTGGAAGTGCGGCCGGTCGTTAGTCCCTTTGCCCGCTTCCTGCCGTCCTTCGACCTGGCGCCGGCGCAGGCCGTCGCCGGGCTGATTGGCGCGGCCCCGGTCCCGCCCTTGCCTTTCAGCGGCCATAGTGCCGGCTGATGGTTGCGCGAAAGCTTAACCCAGACGTGCTGTTATGCTTGGCAAGGGGAGGTGCTCTCCCTATGTTAGGCGCAAGTTTCCTCTCATGACGCGTGTCCGCCCCGCGGACGCCAACGGGACAATTGATGAATCCGAACTATCGCAACCTCGCGCTCTGGGCGATCATAGCGGTCCTGCTCATAGCCCTGTTCAATCTGTTCCAGACGCCGCAGACGCGAGGGGCTTCCAGCGATGTGCCTTATTCGCAGTTCCTGCAGGATGTCGCGGCGGGCCGGGTCAAGACGGTGACCATCGCGGGCGCCCGCATCAGCGGCACCTACACCGACAATGCCAGCGGCTTCCAGACCTATTCGCCCGGCGATCCTTCGCTGGTCTCGCGGCTGCAGGACAAGAACGTCACCATCAATGCGCGGCCTGAAACAGACGGTTCCAATTCGCTGTTCGGCTATTTGATCTCTTGGCTGCCGATGATCCTCATCCTCGGCGTCTGGATATTCTTCATGCGCCAGATGCAGTCCGGCTCCGGCCGCGCGATGGGCTTTGGCAAGTCGAAGGCCAAGCTGCTCACCGAAGCGCATGGCCGCGTCACCTTCCAGGATGTTGCCGGCGTCGACGAAGCCAAGGAAGATCTGGAAGAGATCGTCGAGTTCCTGCGCGATCCGCAGAAATTCCAGCGGCTCGGCGGCAAGATTCCGCGCGGCGTGCTGCTCGTCGGCCCTCCGGGAACCGGCAAGACGCTGCTCGCCCGCTCGGTTGCCGGCGAAGCCAATGTGCCGTTCTTCACCATTTCCGGTTCTGACTTCGTCGAGATGTTCGTAGGCGTTGGTGCAAGCCGCGTCCGCGATATGTTCGACCAGGCCAAGAAGAACGCACCCTGCATCATCTTCATCGACGAAATCGACGCTGTCGGCCGTCATCGCGGCGCCGGCCTCGGCGGTGGCAACGACGAACGCGAG
>NZ_RZQI01000665.1:0-3383 GCF_003998335.1 Mesorhizobium sp. M7A.F.Ca.CA.002.05.1.1
TATCGGCGGGAGCGGCGAGCTCGCTGCGGTCAGATCTGGCGCGCGTAGCGCACGAGCCACGCTGTGCAAAACGGTCATCACAAATCTTGACCTCGCATGCACTTGCACCTCTGGCCGCTGTCTGGCTTTTTGGGCTACCCATCGCAACGGAGTGATTCGCATCATGCCACTCGATTGCAAGGTTTCAAGGCAGTCTGCGGGTGGGTCGTGAAGCGCGCGCAATTGGCGAAGGAGACACAGGCATGGCCGAGTTCAAGAAGCCCGAAATCTCCGAGATGAGACCCAAGATCACCGTGATCGGCGTCGGCGGCGGCGGCGGCAATGCCGTCAACAACATGATCGCCGAGCAGCTTCAGGGCACCGAATTCATCGCCGCCAACACCGACGCCCAGGCGCTGACCATGTCGAAGGCGACGCGGCTGATCCAGCTTGGCGCCCACGTCACCGAAGGACTGGGCGCCGGATCGCTTCCCGAGATCGGCCGCGCCGCGGCCGAGGAATCGCTCGACGAGATCATGGACCATCTGGCCGGCACGCATATGTGTTTCGTCACCGCCGGAATGGGCGGCGGCACGGGAACCGGTGCGGCTCCAATCATCGCCCAGGCGGCGCGCAAGGCCGGCATCCTGACGGTTGGTGTCGTCACCAAGCCGTTCGCCTTCGAGGGCCGGCGCCGTATGCAGATGGCTGAAGAGGGCATCGAGCGGCTGCGCGAGAGCGCCGACACGGTGATCGTCATCCCGAACCAGAACCTGTTTCGGATCGCCGATGCCAAGACCACCTTCGCCGATGCGTTCGTCATTGCCGATCGGGTGCTCTATGCCGGCGTCAGCTGCATCACCGACCTCATCGTCAAGGAAGGCCTGATCAATCTCGACTTCGCCGATGTCAAATCGGTGATGCGCGACATGGGCCGCGCCATGATGGGCACCGGCGAGGCCTCCGGTGAGGGCCGGGCGATGAAGGCGGCCGAAGCCGCGATCGCCAACCCGCTGCTCGACGAAGTGTCGATGAAAGGCGCCAAGGGCGTGCTGGTCTCGATATCGGGCGGCAGGGACATGACCCTGTTCGAGGTCGACGAGGCCGCCACCCGCATCCGCGAAGAGGTCTACGAGGATGCCGACATCATCGTTGGCGCCATCTTCGACAAGGGCATGGAAGGCCGCTTCAGGGTCTCGGTGGTGGCGACGGGCCTCGACCGTGCGTTTGGTGTGGAGGATGCCGAAGCCGGCATCGCGCGCGACCACGCCGGTCAGCCGGCGCGGACGCTTCAATAAGTCATATCGCGCGTTTATCCTCGCCAGGAGATAATTTCTCGAGGGAGACATCGCCGGATAGCAACTGGCGCAACTATTGTGTTCAGCTGTATCGATCTCGGTACCGCTGCTGCTACAAGAATCCGTCATAGACGGCCATCTATACTGGCTACCCGTATCGTTCGAGCGACGAGAGGCGCGGCTTGGAATTCGACTTGAAAACCATCGAAGCGCTTGCGCCCGATCAGGCGTCGTTGAGCGCAGCGTCCAGGTTGACCAGGCAATCGAACTGGCCACGGCTCGAAAAGAGCGATCAACTGGGGCTCCTCTGGGGGGAATGCCAGGGTTCCGGCTCCAATCCCTATCGTGTGGTCGTCGACACCGGCGACCATGGCTACAAATGCACCTGTCCGTCGCGGAAATTTCCCTGCAAGCACACTTTGGCGCTGATGTGGATTGCAGCCACCACGCCGGCCAGTTTTACCGCCGCAGGCTCGGCCCCGGAATGGGTGAATGATTGGCTCGGCCGCCGCAGGAAGGCCTCGCCGCAGCCGGCGGCGCCAGCGCCCGGTGCGGGAGGCAAGAGCATTGGCGAGGCCTCGCGCGACGACGAAAGCGCTGATGTCGAGGACGCCGCTGCGGTCGAGCGCCGCGAGGCAGCGCAGCGCAAGCGGACGCTGGATACGCAATCCGCGGTGTCGGCGGCGTTGGATGAGCTGGATCAATGGATCGCTGACCAGTTGCGGCTTGGCCTGGCCGGTTTTGTCGACAACAGCAGTGATCGTTGCCGCCGGATTGCGGCACGGCTGGTCGACATGAAGGCGACAGCGCTTGCCGGCCGCATCGACGAGATTCCGTCACGGCTGATGGGGCTGCGCAGCGAGGAGCGCCCGGACGCGGCGATCCGCGAACTAGGCAAGCTTGTGCTGGTGGCCAAGGCCTGGCGATCGACGCCAGGCGACGCCGAATTGAGGCGGCTCGTATCGACGTCCGAAAGCCGTGAGCAGGTTCTGGCCAATCCCGATGCCAAACAGGTCGAAAGCGTCTGGGAGGTGCTTGGCGAGAAGATCGAGTCGCGCCGTGACGGTCTCGTCAGCCATTCGACCTGGCTGCTCAACCTGAAGAGCGCGAGCCCGCAATTTGCTCTCTTGCTCGACTATTTTCCGGCCTCGGCCGGTCGCCGGTCGAACGCCTTCACACCGGGCGACCGGTTCGATGCCAGGCTGGTCTTTTACCCGGCACGCCAGCCGCTGCGGGCCTTGGTGGCGGACCGCAAGGGCGACGTCCCGACAGGTGAGTGGCCCGATTTCGGCTTTCACACAGCCGATCCGCTCGCGGCGCATGCTGCTCACCAGAACACAGCCCCTTGGCTCACCGATTGTCCTGTCATGCTGCCGCCCGGCGCGATCCTGCTGGACGATCGGGGCGCTGCCTGGTGGCAAGCCGCCGGCGATCCGCATGGTATCGCCTTGCCGATTGCCGACACCGTCAATCCAACGCTGCTTGGGCTGGACCTTATGGCAACGGCAGCACTTTGGAATGGCAGCCGGCTTGACCTGCTGGCGGCGCAAAGCGGTTTCGGGAGGCTTGACCTGTCGTGAACGAGATCGAGCAGACCGGCCTGGCGGCCATGCGCGACTGCTGGATCACCGGCGGGACCACCTTCGACCTGGCTCCGGGCGCGTGGAAGGAGATCGCCGGCGGTGCCAGCCCCGACGAGCGCGAACGCCGGCTGCTGGCGATCGCCGCACAAGCTCTCGACACCGCCTTGCGGCCAGCCGCGCCAAAGATGCTGAAACGCCGCCCGCAATTGCCCGAACTCGCCTTGCCGATGCTGCCGGAACGGCTGCGGCCGCTATTGCGAGCCGCGCTCAAGCATGCCGCCGACACAAGAAGCAAGTCGCGTGTGGTCACGCTCGTCGCCAGCCGCGGCTTCGTGCTGCATCCGATGGACTGGATGCCAGCCGCGTCGGATCAGAGCAGTCCGGACGTTTATGCACCCTGGATCGACTGGCAGGCAGGCGCGGACGGCGAAAAACCTGCAAGCCAGGAGCATCTGACGGTGGAAAACTGGGATGACTTCTATCCCGCCGCACGCCGCACCGCGCTCGCCGATATGCGCCGCAC
>NZ_RZQI01000666.1:0-3366 GCF_003998335.1 Mesorhizobium sp. M7A.F.Ca.CA.002.05.1.1
CGCCCGGGAAAGATATTCCAGAAATCGCTCCACCGGCACGGGCGGTCGAAAGCCGATATAGGCGGCGCCGACGCCCAGGGCGGTTGCGATGATGAACGGGTGCAGCACGCTCTTGCGCACGACACCGAGCGCAAGCCGGAGAGGCGTGGTCTTGTCGTCGCCCGACAGCGCCATCATCATGGGTGCGATGGCGAAATGCATGATGTTCTCGAAACAGAAGATCAAGGCGACCGGCACAGCCGCCTCCTCGCCGAAGGCCAGCAATGCCAGCCCCGGTCCCATATAGCCGATATTGCCATAGGCGGCCGCGAGCGCCTTGATGGTCGATTGCGCTATCTCGCCGCGCGAGGTCAGGACCGACCCCATGAACATCAAGGAAAATATCATGAAGGTCGAGACGACCGAACCGAAGATGAAGCGCCATTCCGTCAGGTCTTCGAACGGCGTCTTGGCAAGCAGTTGGAAGAAAAGTGCCGGCAGCGCGACATAGACGATGAACGTGTTCATCCAGCCGAGCGCCTCCAGCGGCTGCCTGGTGATGCGCGCCACCAGGAACCCGACAAAAATCAAGCCGAAGAACGGAAGAACAAGACCGATGACGTCAGACATTTTTATGCTGGTCCGAAACCCTGGCGCCGGGCTAGCCCGTTGCTTAATAGGGCGTCAAGCGCCTCGGGATTGAATTGATGCGCGGTCTGCGCCAAATAAGCCCAAGGAATTCAGTGGTGAGTACGATGAAAACAGCCAAATTCGCGATCGGACAGGTGGTTCGCCACCGGCTGTTTCCATTCAGGGGCATTATTTTCGATGTCGATCCGCAATTCGCCAACACCGACGAATGGTACGAAGCCATCCCCGCCGACGTGCGGCCGCACAAGGATCAGCCTTTCTATCATCTGCTCGCCGAAAATTCGGAGACCGAGTACATCGCCTATGTCTCCGAGCAGAATCTGCTCGAGGATCAGTCGGGTGAGCCGGTCCGGCATCCGCAGATCAAGGAGATGTTCGACAAGAGGCCGGACGGCGGCTACCAGCCGAAACGGCAGTCAAGGCACTGACCCGCGGAGAGATGGGCGCAAAAAAAGCGGGGCATGACCCCGCTTTTTTGTGGCTCGGCGATATCGGCCGATCAGTTGGCGGTCTTCGCCTTGTCCTGCTCTTCCTTGAGCTTCTTGGCGAAATCCTGGTTGTTCTTGGCGACGAAGTCCTGAAGCTTCTTTTGCCGGTCCTCGATGTCCGACTGCTGCAGCGCCGGTCCGTCATAGGCGCCGCTGAAGCCCTGCAGGGCGACCTTGATCGGATTGGGCTGGTTCTGGAAATTGACGGAGGTCAGGGTAATCGCCTGGCCCTTCTTGAAGGCGGCGACGAGCTGATCGGTCAGCGGCACTTCCGCCACGCAACGATCCGGGAAGCAGATCACATAGTCGAGCTTCTGCGCCTTGCCGGTGTCGATCTGCAGGCCGATGCCGGGAGGCACCAGACGGCCGGTCGGGACCGTCACCTGGAACACCTTGCGGTTCACCTTGCCCTTCAGCTCGATCAGGCTGACGCCAGTGACCAGCTGGCCGTTGCCGGCGGTGGTGATGTTCTGGACATTGCAGATGTCGACGTCTTCCTGCTTGGTGCAGGCCTTGAACCAGCCTTGCGGAATCTGCTGTTGCTGCTGTGCGGAAGCAGCGGGAAGTCCTGCGCCGAGAAAGCCGACCACGCCAGCGGCCATGACCGACAGGCGGTACGCGTTGCTGTTCAGGCTCGTCATGTCGTGCACTTCCTCTCAAATGATCCCGGGACCGGCTTCTTCGTGCCGTGTGGTCCAGCTACCTGTTGCCGAAATGAGGCAACAGAATGACTTCGGAGGGCGTGTTACACTGCAAGCGATGCCGAATCCAGCCCGGCGTCAGCAATTGTTGAACGCGCGGTTGGCCGGCGCGCAGCCGCCTCATGCTAGGGTGCACACCGAATCATCAAGCCGACCCAGTAAGGAGACGTTCATGGGCCGCGTTGTTGTTTGGCTGATCACCGGGATATCGTTTCTCGCCCTTTCGCATCAGCCGGCCGCATCGGAGCCGAAGCACGCTATCGCCATGCAGGGCGTGCCGGCGCTACCGCCCGACTACAGGCATTTCGACTACGTCAATCCCGACGCGCCGAAGGGTGGCTCGATTACCTATTGCGTCGTCGGCAGCTTCGACAATCTGAACCCTTTCATCCTCAAGAGCCTGCGCACGACGGCGCGCGGCATGATGGATACGATCTTCGGCAATCTGGTCTTCGAGCCGTTGATGCAGCGCAATGCCGACGAGGCTTTCACGCTCTACGGTTTGTTGGCCGACAGCGCCGACATGGACCCGGAGCGCAAGAGCATCGAATTCCATCTCAATCCGAAGGCCAAATGGTCGGACGGTCAGCCGGTGACGCCGGAGGACGTGCTGTTCAGCTATGACGTCTACACCGAGAAAGGCCGCCCGCCTTACAGCGATCGCATGGCCAGGGTCGCCAAGCTCGAAAAGACCGGCGATCACAGCGTGCGCTTCACCTTCAACGACAAGGCCGATCGCGAATTCCCGCTGATCATCGCGCTGACCCCGATCATCCCGAAGCACGCCTTCGACAAGGAGACTTTCGACAGGACGACGCTCAAGCCGGTGATCGGCAGCGGCCCTTATAGGATCGCGCAGGTGCAGCCCGGCCAGCGCATCGTGTTCAAGCGCAACCCGGACTACTGGGGCAAGGACGTCCCGGCCAAGCGCGGTTTCGACAATTACGACCAGATCACCATCGAGTATTTCCTCAACGCCAACGCCAAGCTCGAAGCGTTCAAGAAAGGCCTTTGCGCCATCGACGACGACAGTGATCCGGTGAAGCGCGAGCGCGATCTCGATTTTCCGGCCTTCCACAAGGGCGACGTCGTCGCCGAAACCTTCGACACCGGCATTCCGCCCGTGGTGACCGGTTTCCTGTTCAACACGCGGTTGCCGAAATTCGCCAACCCTGTCGTGCGGCGCGCGCTCGGCATGCTCTACGACTTTGAATGGGCCAACAAGAACCTGTTCGGCGGCAAATACACGCGCACGATGAGTTACTGGCAGAATTCCGAGCTTTCCGCGATCGGCCATCCGGCCGACGACAGGGAGAAAGCGCTTCTGGCGCCCTACCCCGGCCGCGTCCCGGCCGATGTCATGGACGGTACATGGCGGCCGCCGGTGACCGACGGATCGGGCCAGGACCGCCGCGTGCTGAAGGCAGCCTTCGATCTTTTGAAAAGTGTCGGCTACCACGTGCAGAATGGAACGATGCTCGATCCCGAAGGCAAACCCTTCAGCTTCGAAATCCTGACCGCATCGCAGGACGAGGAGCGCCTTGCCG
>NZ_RZQI01000667.1:0-3360 GCF_003998335.1 Mesorhizobium sp. M7A.F.Ca.CA.002.05.1.1
GTCATAATCCCACCAGTGGAACTGAACGAGATCGAGCCGCTCGGTCTTCAGCCGCCGCAATGACTGGTCGACGATGCTCCTGATGTAGTCGCGGCTGATGCTGGCCAGCCGTTCGAGGTCGGGCACCAGCTTGGTGTGCACCTTCATCCGGGCGGCGACATCGAGGCCGCGCTCACTGGCCAGTCGCAGGCGCGCGGCGCCGATCAATTCCTCGACGCCGGTGTAGATGTCGGCGCAATCATAGGTCCAGATGCCGGCATCGAAGGTGGCGATCAGATCGGCCACCGCCTGGCTGCGGTCGATGGCGCCGTGGCCGCCGGCCAGCTGCCAACCGCCGCGGATGACGCGCGAGATGGTGTAGCCAGAGCCGAGTTCGAAGGTGTTGGCACTCATCTCAGGTCATCCTCTTTAGGCAGCGGCACCGCCGTGGTCTCGGCGTGGCTGAACCGCCGCTTGGCCATCCTGACGATCCTCAGCCGGCTGGCGCAATTGGGATCGGGACAAGCGATCTCCGCGTCCGAGGTCATCCAGTCGTTCGGGTGGGTTGGGCGCTGCTTGGCCGCCAGCAGAGGCAAGACGGCGGCGAGCGAATAGATCGAAAAACCCTGCCCTGCCGGCATCGACAGCATCTCGCCCTTAAGTTCGAAATAGTCGCCTTCCTTGGCGCCGCAATAGATCGGCTTGCCCTCCGGGATGACCGCCTCGACGCGAAGATCGAACAGCTCGAAACTGTCGTCGGCCATTCAAGCCTCCATCAGGCTGAAGGTAACATCGCAGGCGCCGTTGCGGCGGATGACACCGCAAGCGGCGGCGAACCGGTCACGCTCTTCGACGCGCACTTGCGCCACCACGCTGCCGGCCAGCCAGCCGATCGGGAACAAGAGCCGCGCGCCCTGCCCGTAGTAGAGGCCGATGTCGAAGATCGCATTGGGATTGCCGCCCCACATGCGTGGCGGCACGTAGGAAAGCACGATGTCGCCCGGCTGCGGCGTCAGCGTCGCGTTCTCGGCCGGCAACGGTTTCGCATAGGCCTGGCCCTCGAGATCGGCCGCGGGAACCGGACAGGAGATTTCCGGCCCCGTCCACATCGCATGGATGCCAGGGACGACACGTGGCGTGCCGAGATAGGCCGAGAGGAAGGCAGCGTTTTCCGGTGCCTTCTCGGGCAGCAGCAGCGCCGTGACGGAAAGCTGCGAGCGCGGCTCGGTGATCCTGATGGCGGTCATGTCTGGTCTTTCGCGGCGGCGGCCTGCAGCTTGCTGCGCAGGAAGGTGAAGGGGCGGCTGATGTCGGCGACAAGCGATTCGCGCGCCGCCTGCGCATCCTGCGTGGACAGCGCCATGACGATGCGGCGGTGATACTGGGCGGTGTCGACTTCGCCGGCCTCCGAGAAGGCATAGATAGCGACGCGGATGCAGGGCCCCGATTGCAGCCACAGGCTCTCGATCATCGGGATCAGCACGGCCGAGCCGCAGGAGCGGTAGATCTCGAAATGAAAGCTCTGATTGAGCGTCACTTCGCGATCGACGTCCTTCTTGTGTTTCAGCGCCCGCATCTCGTCCCATTCGCCGAGAATGGTTTCGATGGTGGCGATCTGGCGCGGGCCCATGCGGGCGGCGGCCAGCGCGATCGCTTCGCCCTCGATCAGGATGCGGGCACGCAAGAGATCATCCAGCCGTTCCAATGTGATCGGCGGCACACGCACCGAACGGTTGGGCAGCGCCTCCAGCGCCTTTTCCGTGATCAGCCTGCCGAGCGCCTCGCGCACCGGCATGGTCGAGGTGACCAAGGCGTCAGCTAGGCCACGGATGGTCAGCACCTGGCTCGGCTCGAACAGGCCGCCGATCAGGGCGCGGCGCAATTCCGAGTAGACGCGGTCCTGCACAGTTTCGCGGCCGACTGGCGCAAGCTGGGCCGCGATCGCCTCGTTGTTCTTTTCGATGGCAGCCTTTTGCATGGAATTCCGTTCTTGGCCGGTTTTCGGCTTGCGGATGAAATTAAAGCCGAATAGCGTGATCAAAGCAAGTGTGATCACAAATCATAATCAGGAGACGGCAACGATCGTCTTCGGCCAGAGGGTTTGATGAGCGAGGCAACCAAACGGCAAGGGGAAACCCGCGCGCCGGTTCTGACGGCAAGGAATGTCGTCAGGCGGTTCGGCGGCCTTGTCGCGGTCAACGATGTCTCGTTTGACGTCAAAGCGGGAGAAATCCTCGGCTTGATCGGCCCCAATGGTGCAGGCAAGACGACGATGTTCGACCTGCTCGCCGGCAGCATCCTGCCGACCAGCGGCGAGATCCTACTCAACGGCACGCCTGTCTCGGGCGAAGCCGCGCATCTGCGCATCGGTCATGGCGTTGGCCGAACTTTTCAGATCCCGCGCCCGCTGCCCAATCTGACGCTGATCGAAAACATTATGCTGGCCGCACAGGGCCAGGCCGGCGAAAAGCTGCTCGCCAATTTCATCACGCCATGGCGCGTCGCCGCGCAGGAAAGAGCCGCCAGGACAAAGGCGCTCGAACTGCTGGAACTGGTCACCCTCACCCATCTCGCGCATGAGCCGGCGCGGGTGCTTTCCGGCGGCCAGCGCAAGCTGCTCGAACTCGCCCGCGTGATGATGGCCGACCCGGCGATCATACTGCTCGACGAACCGGCGGCCGGCGTCAACGCGACGCTGCTGGAGGTCATCATCGACCGCATCCGGGACATCAACGCGCGTGGCATCACCTTCCTGCTGATCGAGCACAATATCGATATGGTGACGCGGCTTTGCCATCGCGTCCTCGTCATGGCGAGCGGCCAGCTGCTCAGCGAAGGCACGGCCGAAGAAGTCGCTCGCGACCCACGTGTCATCGAGGCCTATCTCGGAGGCGCGGCATGAGCGAGATCGTCCTCGAAGTCCGCGACCTCGAAGCCGGTTACGAGCCCGGCGTGCCGATCGTGCGCGGCGCCTCGATCACTGTCAAAAAAGGCGAGATCGTCGTCGTGCTGGGCCCCAACGGCGCCGGCAAGTCGAGCTTCATCAAGGCCATCGCCGGCCTCGTCCCGATCACCGGTGGCACGGTGTTTCTGGACGGCAAGGACATCACCGCTGCGCCTGCCCACACCATGGTGCGGCTTGGACTGGCCTTCGTGCCGCAGACCGAAAACATCTTCCCGCTGATGTCGGTCGAGGACAATCTCAGGGTCGCCTGCGGCGTCCTCGAGCGGCGCGAAATCCCTGCCCGCATCGAGGAGATGTATGCCGCCTTCCCAGACCTCGTCCGCCAGCGCCGCACCGCCGCCGGCAATTTGTCGGGCGGACAGCGGCAGATGCTCGCTGTCGCACGGGCGCTGATCGTCCACCCCAGAGTGCTGGTG
>NZ_RZQI01000668.1:0-3354 GCF_003998335.1 Mesorhizobium sp. M7A.F.Ca.CA.002.05.1.1
GCCGGTCAGCCTGAATGCCGACAATCTGGTGACGCTGACGGCAACGATCACCGACAAGGACGGCGACAGCTCGGCTGCGACGCTCAACATCGGCCAGAACCTGACCTTCCTCGATGACGGCCCGACGCTAAATTCCTTCACCTCGGGCACAATGCCAAATGAGGTTGGATCGGTCTCAGGGGTCTTCTCGCTGGCGGCGGGTGCCGATGGCCTCGATCATTTCAACATCACCGGACCTGCGATCACCGGGATCACCTACAGCACGACGACCGCGGCGGATGGCACAACGGTCCTTCACGGGAATTCGGGCGTGACCGAAGTGTTCTCCCTGACGGTAAGGCCGGATGGCACCTATGAGTTCGATCTCGTCACGCCGCAGGCCGCCACGACCGTCACGCAGACGCTCACAGGGCTGAGCCCGGGTGGTCCGACGCCGTTCCTCGAAACTCCGAACGGCCTGATCGAATTCACCGGTAACGGCAACGGCGTCAACTCTTCCACGCAAGGCTTCGGCGTTGACAACCAGTTCATCGACCCCAATGAAAACTTCACCATGGAGTTCCACACCTCCGCGACAGCCGGCAATGACGCGCCGACTCTCAATCCGAAGTTCATAGGCAGTCTCGATTTCAATGTGAACAATGGCTCTGGTTCGGTCTCATGGACGGCGACCAATTCCGTCACCAACCAGACCCAGAATGGAACGGCGACGGTGGTGAATGGACATCTCATCATCGACCCGACGATCGATTTCAACGTGATTTCGATAACCGGCAATGCCGATGCGAAAATGAGGTTGGCGGCCGTCGACATATCGCAGAACATCCTGCCGTCCGACTTGAACCTGCAGTTCCTGGTCTCTGCGACAGACCATGATGGCGATACGACCGCGACGCAGCCTGTGAGCATCCACGTGGTCGCAGGCGACGGTTCCGGCAACTTCACCCTTCCCGGCTTTGCCGGAACGGTCAACGACGTTATCGCCGGCAGCACGCATGCCGATACGATCTCGGGCGGTGCCGGAACCGACATTGCCGACTATACGGGCAGTGTGGCGGCGGTTTCGATCCATCTGGCCGACGACGGACATGCATCCGGGGCGCCGGTGACATTCACCAATCCGGGGCCTGGTACGATCGGCGGCGGCGATGCCACCGGTGACACTCTCTCGGGTATTGAGGGATTGATCGGCGGCTCGGGCAATGACTACCTGTCTGGAAACGCCGGCGACAATTATCTCGCAGGCGGTCTTGGCGCCGACACACTGAACGGCGGAGGCGGCAGCGATACTCTCGTCGGCGGCTTCGGCCAAGACACGCTTACCGGAGGCACTGGTGCCGACACGTTCAAGCTCGATCATCTCGACATCAAAGATCTCATCACCGACTTCAATGGTGGCGAGGGCGACAAGATCGATCTGACCGCGCTGTTCGACACGGCTCCTGGCGGCGGCGACATCGGCGACTTCGTGAATTACGACGCAGGGACCGGCGTGCTGAGTGTCGACACGAGCGGATCGGGAGATCCGGCCAATTTTGTCCAAGTGGCGGAACTCACGAACCACCCCGCGGCCAACACGATCACGCTGCTCTACGACGATGGCATAACCCAGCATCAGACAACGGCAAACGTGGTGTAACGCCATAGCGCACAACCACGCGACTATGTTATACGTCGCTAATATCTAGGGGAGCTCAATATGAAACGTTCTGCAAGACTGCTTGTTTCCGCTGCGACGCTGTTGCTGGCAGTCGGGTCGACGGGGTATGCCGCCGACATCATCGACGGTCCGACGGGCGACTATTGCCGTGTCGTCGGCACCTCCAACCTGGTGCTGAACGACAACATCGTCGATCTGAAGCAGGAGGTTGTGAAGTTGATGGACGAGTCGGTTGCCGTCGCCAACAGCTCGGAGTGGATCAACTCGTCGCGGCCCGTCTTCGTCTGGGCGTCGGAGGCCAAGGTCGCTTGCGGCAAGGCCTATGGCTACCTGAAGACGAACTACAAGGACGAAGACTACCTCAACAAATGCGAGTGTTTTCACGATCGCATGGTCGAGTACATGCACTGACCGGATAGCCACGCCTGTTGGCCATCATGACAGCCGACGGATCCTTCCTGAAGGCGGTCGCGGGTGCGATCGTGTTGTTTGGCTTTGTCCAAACGGTCACGCCGGCCAGTGCCAACTGGCTGGAACGACCATCCGTGAAACCACAGCTTTCGTCCGGACTGAAGCAACCGGTGCGCTGTGATCCGGCCACGGAGTGGACCCGGCAGGCTTTCAAGGCATTTGCGAGTTGCCAGGCATCGATCTATGGCCTGGAGCCGATGCTGGCGCATGCGGTGATGGAGATCGAAAGCGGCTTCGATCCCGACGTGCAAGGCGGCGACGGCGAAGTCGGCCTGATGCAGGTGATGCCGGCGACGGCCAGAATGCTCGGCTTTCGAGGTTCCCTGGACGATCTGAGCGCGCCGGCGGCCAACATCGCGCTGGGGGTCAAATATCTTGCACAGGCCAACAGGCTCGCCGCGGGCGATCTGTGCACCACCGTCATGAAATATCGCGCCGGGCACAATGAAAGCCGGTTCTCGGCCCTTTCGGTCCGCTACTGCCAGCGTGCGCGGGCAATCCTGGCAAGGGAAGGCTTTGAAGTGACCGGGCCTTTGCCGGTGGCGACGTTCGGCTTTTCCGCATTTTCGCCGGGCGGAGAGGGCGGAGCCCCTGCCCAGGCAAAGGGCGTTTGCGTGCGCCGCGTGTTCGTGCCGGGGCCGCGATACATGAAATGCGCCGACTATCGAAGTGCCGGGCAAGCAAGGCAGATCAGGGCGCTCAGAGGCAGGCTCTTCGGCGGCTAAAAGAACTACAGACGGCACTGCAAGTCCGCCGTAACATGCGTTGAAGACCAGACCGGGAACAATATCCGGCGGCACATAGGGGTGGAGCATTCATGGAAGCTGGCCGACAGGTCCACTGTCCGCGGACATGGGCAATCGCCTTGGCGCTCGCCGCGATCGTGTCGGGCTGCCAGTCGAAGGGCGGCGTGTCCGAAGTGCTCGATCCGGCGACGATTGCCGCGCCTGCCGGGCAGAACGGCGCCGCCGGTGGCGGTCCCGTCCAGGCGACCCAGTCGCTGGGTACCGGTTCGACCAAAGTCACGATGCTGCTGCCGCTGTCCGCCCCCGGAACGGCCGGGGAAAACGGCAGGAAGATGCTCGATGCGACCAAGCTGGCGATGACGGATATCGGCAACGGATTGCTGACGCTGACGATAGAGGACACCAAGGGCGACAGCGCGCAGGCCAGCAAACTGGCGGTAACGGCCATTACGACGGGATCGAAAGTCGTCATTGGCC
>NZ_RZQI01000669.1:0-3344 GCF_003998335.1 Mesorhizobium sp. M7A.F.Ca.CA.002.05.1.1
CCAAGCCGGCCCGCGCATGAGGCTCAATGCCTCTTGTCAAAATCTCCTGACACAAACAGTCCAAGACACTTCAATCACATAACAAAAAACCCCGCCGAAAATCGACGGGGTTTGTCAGCAGTCTGAAAGGCCGGGGATTACCCGGCCTTTTTTGTTTGGGATCGCATCGCCCCGATTTGTCTCATCCAAAGTGCGTTGCATATAATTCGCACCGCCTGCGCCTCCTGCTATTGTGATGTTTTGGCAACACTTTCTGAGCAACCCCTGCGCTGGAAGCCGGGCTGAGGAAATTGCCTATTTCCCGCCATAAACCCGGCGCACCTCGATCTGGTCTCGGGACACGCGCCAAAAGGCTCGGCGAGGGGGCAGCCGCTCCGCCCCATTTGCAGGGAAGATGGGGCAAGGAAGAGTATGGACGCCAAAGTCATCTCCAAGGCTAAGCTCCCTAGCCGCTATGTGACCGTCGGTCCGGCGCGTGCGCCGCATCGTTCCTATCTCTATGCCATGGGTTTGTCGGCGGCCGAGATTGCGCAGCCGCTGGTCGGGGTCGCCTCCTGCTGGAACGAGGCGGCGCCCTGCAACATCTCGCTGATGCGCCAGGCGCAGGTGGTCAAGAAGGGCGTCGCGTCCGCCAGCGGCACGCCGCGCGAATTCTGCACCATCACCGTCACCGACGGCATCGCCATGGGTCACCAGGGCATGAAGTCGTCGCTGGTGTCGCGCGAGGTCATCGCCGATTCGGTCGAACTCACCATGCGCGGCCATTGCTACGATGCGCTGGTCGGGCTCGCCGGCTGCGACAAGTCGCTGCCCGGCATGATGATGGCCATGGTGCGGCTCAACGTGCCGTCGATCTTCATCTATGGCGGTTCGATCCTGCCCGGCAGCTATCGCGGCCGCCAGATCACCGTGCAGGATGTGTTCGAGGCGGTTGGCCAGCATTCGGTAGGCACCATCGATGATGCCGAACTTCTCGAAATCGAGCAGGCGGCCTGCCCGTCGGCCGGCTCCTGCGGCGCCCAGTTCACCGCCAACACCATGGCCACCGTCGCCGAGGCGATCGGCCTGGCGCTGCCCTATTCCTGCGGCGCGCCGGCACCCTATGAAATGCGCGACCGGTTCAATTTCGCCTCCGGCGAAAAGATCATGGAGCTGATCGCGAAAAATATCCGGCCGCGCGACATCGTCACTCTGAAGGCGCTGGAGAATGCGGCGACCGTGGTCTCGGCCACCGGCGGTTCGACCAACGCGGCACTGCATCTGCCGGCGATCGCCCACGAGGCCGGCATCAAGTTCGACCTGTTCGACGTGGCCAAGATCTTCGAGAAGACGCCTTACATCGCCGACCTCAAGCCGGGCGGCAAATATGTCGCCAAGGACATGTTCGAGGCCGGCGGCATTCCGCTGCTGATGAAGACGCTGCTCGACCACGGCTATCTGCATGGCGACTGCATGACCGTGACTGGCCGCACTTTGGCCGAAAACATGCAGCACGTTGTCTGGAATGAGCATCAGGATGTGGTCCGCCCGGCCAACACACCCATTACCCAAACCGGCGGTGTCGTGGGCTTGAAGGGAAACCTTGCCCCCGAAGGCGCGATCGTGAAGGTCGCGGGCATGGCGGAGTTGAAGTTCTCCGGCCCGGCACGCTGCTTCGATTCGGAAGAGGAATGTTTCGAGGCGGTGACGCATCGCAACTACAGGGAAGGCGAGGTTCTCGTCATCCGCTACGAAGGGCCGCGCGGCGGCCCCGGCATGCGCGAGATGCTGTCGACGACGGCAGCGCTGTACGGCCAGGGCATGGGCGGCAAGGTGGCGCTGATCACCGACGGGCGCTTTTCGGGCGCGACGCGCGGCTTCTGCATCGGCCATGTCGGCCCCGAAGCAGCCGTGGGCGGCCCGATCGGACTGCTCAGGGATGGTGACGTGATCTCGATCGACGCGGTGAACGGCACGATCGACGTGGCGTTGTCCGATAGCGAACTGGCGGCGAGGGCAAAGACATGGAAGGCGCGCACGACCGACTATCAGTCGGGCGCGATATGGAAATATGCACAGACGGTAGGGCCGGCGCGCGATGGCGCGGTGACCCATCCGGGCGGTGCGAAAGAAACACACTGTTATGCGGACATCTGAGTTGTTGAGGTCGTCTGTCTTTTCGGCACTGGTCGTGGCCGCCACATTTGGCGCGACCTTTGGCGCCGTGGGCCAGGCCATGGCCTTCGACGACAAGGTGTTCGACGACAAGACCGGGGTGAAGCCGCAATCCAGCCCCTGGGCGGTCTTCCAGTTCGGCTTCTCCGCCTACAAGAACGGCCACAAGGAACAGGCTGCCGAGGCCTACAAATACGCTGCCGAAAACGGCCAGATCGGTGCCACCTGGAAGCTTGCCCGCATGTATGCCGAGGGCGACGGCGTGGCGCGCGATGACTATGAGGCGTTCAAGTTCTTCTCCGAGATCGTTGACCAGGACGTCGAGCCCGGCTCGCCTGAGGAAAGCTATGTCTCCGACGCGCTGGTGGCGCTTGGCGACTATTTGCGCACGGGCATTCCCGGCAGCCCGGTCGCCGAGAACGAGGTGGCGGCCCAGGAATATTACATGCGCGCCGCCGCCAACTACCGCAATCCGAACGCGCAGTTCGAGATGGGGCAGATGTTCTTGAAGGGCGAGGGCGGCGTGAAGGCCAGTGTCAAGCAGGCCGGGCGCTGGTTCCAACTCGCCGCCGAGAAAGGCCATGCCGGCGCCCAGGCGACACTGGGCCATTTGTTGTTCCAGAGCGGCAAGATCGTTCGCGGCCTGGCGATGATGACGGCAGCGCTCGAACGCGCTTCGCCGGCTGACCAGCCCTGGATCCGCGGCATGCAGGAAGAGGCATTTGCCACCGCCGGCGAGGCCGACCGCCGCACCGCCATCTCGCTGGCCGATGATATCCTCACCAAGGGCAACAACGCGGACCAGTAGTCTCGCGGCTGCGTCAGCTTCACCAGCAGCACTCGATTTCGATCGCGATCAGTTCTCGATCGGCTCCGTCGGCACCATGCTGGGCGCCGGCGTCGAGATCGGCGTGACATGGGGGTGTGGCGCCAAGGTGTTTTCCGGGCAGCTATCCCCGATCTTCGTCCACGATGTGTTGTTGAGCACCATGTCGCAGCGGGCCAGATGGCTCCGGTCGGCAACCGTCAGGCAGGCGACCTGGCCAAGCTGGTAGGATTTTCCATTGGCCAAGCATTCCTGGTCGGCAAATGCCGCACCGGGAGCGGCCATGGCAAATGCCAGGCCGATCGGACAAAGATGAAATCGTGTGCTCATGGAACCCCAGCCGCCATGCTGGACCGCAATGAAC
>NZ_RZQI01000670.1:0-522 GCF_003998335.1 Mesorhizobium sp. M7A.F.Ca.CA.002.05.1.1
GTCAGGATGAGCGCGCGAGCGATATGACGCGTCATCGGTGTCTATGCGACGGAATCATGAAAGGCGAGATTGCCCGGTCGTTGCGTGCGCCTTAGCGAAGCTTCATGAAGGGTTCCTGCACGAGGCCGCGTCATGCTCACTGATAGCCAGTACATTCTCGAACGCATCAGCCAAGGCTGCGTGACGCTCTCCGATGGCGAGTTCGTCATCGACAGGCTGGTTAAGTATTTCGGCAATGGGAGGATCCGCTGGCATGTCGAATTCCGTGGGCATCGCATCGAGCTGACGACAGGCCAGCTCAAGAAGCAGCCGACCTTCCGCAGGAAGATACTCGAACAGGCTGGGGTGCTGCCGCCCCAGCGTGCCGGGACCGACTACAGGCGATGGGCACTCGATTTGAGGAAGAATGCCATCGAGCTTCCGTGGCGGGACAGGCCGGTGGACGTCGGCTTCGCCATCGACAGGCTCGCCAGCCACGGCGACGGGCGCTGGACGGTCGAATACCAGGGCAAGGCCATCAAA
>NZ_RZQI01000670.1:532-3336 GCF_003998335.1 Mesorhizobium sp. M7A.F.Ca.CA.002.05.1.1
ATTCACGACGACAAAACTCCGCAGGCAGGTGAGTTTCCGCAAACGCATGCTGGCCAAGGCCAAGGTGTTGCCGCCTCAGTTGGACCCGGCTGCCTATCGCAAGTGGATGGACTGGCTCATTCAAAACGCCGCCGAGGCCGACCCGCAGACCGGCGATGCCTTGGTGAGCGAGAAAAGCTGGCTTGACGACCTGCCTGAGCTGGCCGGCTGGCAAAATGAAACACCGCCTCCAGAGACCAGCTAAGAGCGGCGACAGTATCCAAATGCAAGCAGCGATGGCACTCGTTGCGTTTGCCATGCCTGCCAGTTTCGGCACACATTGATGGCGAAGGTAGTCTGACCAGAGCTGGCTCGCTGGCAATCAGAATTGAAATGAGACCACATGGACCGCTTCGACCTCGGCACCTACCGCCGTCCCATCTCCACTCGTTCTTCAGAAACCCAGCGTTGGTTCGATGTTGGCCTCAACTGGTGCTACGGCTTCAACCATGAGGAAGGCATCAAGTGTTTTGAGAAGGCGCTCGAAACAGATCCTAAATGTCCGATGGTGCATTGGGGCATCGCCTATGCCGCCGGACCTTTCTACAATCTGACCTGGAAAGAACATGGCGAGGCCGAGGCCGACAGCGCGACCAAGCGCTGCTTCGAGCATGTCCAGCTGGCCCGGGCCAATGCGGCTTCCGCCAACGAGATCGAGAAGCGGCTGATCGAGGCGCTGGCCGCCCGCTTTCAGAAGCCATACCGGGTGAGCCCAGAGGAATTCGAACGGTGGGATGATAGCTATGCCGCCGCGATGCGGCTTGTGTATCGGGACTGTCCCGACGACCATGATGTGATGGCACTGCTGGTCGAAGCGCTGATGATGCGCACGGTGCGGCGGCTGTGGAACCTCAAGACCGGCGCGCCGGCGCCGAATTCCGATGTCGTCGAGGCGCTCGACGTCTGCGAACGGTCGGTCCGGCTTGCCGATGAGGCCGGCGCAGCACAGCATCCGGCGATCGTCCACCTGCACATCCATCTGCTGGAAATGTCCACCATGCCGGAGCGCGGCATGCGGTCAGCGGATCTGCTCGGCGAAATGTGCCCCGATGCCGGGCACATGAACCACATGCCGGGGCACATCTATGTGCTGTGCGGCGAGTATGAGAAAGCCAAACGCGCCAGCGAAAAGGCGGTACGCGCCAACGACCTCTATCTCGCCTATGCGGACGAGCCGACCTACTATTTGCTCGGCTGCTGCCACGATCTGCACCTGATGATGTTCACCTGCATGTTGTCGGGCCAGTACCAGCCTGCACTGTGGGCCGCCGATCGAGTGCGCAGCCTGGTCGCGCGCGACGTGGTCGCCATCCCCGGCCGGCCCAAGCTCACGCAGACGGTGGAAGGCTACCATGCGATGAAATCGCATGTGCAAGTGCGCTTCGGCCGCTGGCAGGAGATCATCGACGAACCGGCGACCGCGGAGCCAGGCCTCTATGTGCTGACGGCGGCCATGCAGCACTACGCCAAGGGTGTGGCGCATGCGACGCTTGGGAATTTCGCTGAAGCCGAGCGCGAGCGCGAAGTGTTCCATCGGCATCTGAAAGGCATTGCGCCCGAGCGGCGCTTCCTCAGCAACCCGGCGCAGGCTTCGCTGGCTGTCGGTGTCGCCCTGCTCGACGGCGAGCTGGCGTACCATCAGGGCCGGCATGACGAGGCCTATGGCCATTTGCGGCAGGCGGTCGAGCTTGACGACAATTTGTCCTACACCGAACCGTGGGCCTGGATGCACCCGCCGCGCCATGCGCTGGCGGCGCTGCTTCTCGACCAGGGCCACGCGCAGGAAGCAGAACAGGTCTATCGCGACGATTTGGGCCTGAGCGGCACGGTGCAGCGCTGCGCCCAGCACCCGAACAATGTCTGGGCACTGCACGGGCTGGTGGAATGCCTGAATCGGCGCGGCGAGACTGATGAATTGCCGATATTGCAGACAAGCCTTGCCGCGGCGCTGGCCAGGGCGGATGTGCCGATCACCTCGTCCTGCCTGTGCAGGACGAGCGCGCAGCAAGGCTGCTGTCACTGACGCGAAGTCAGCCTGCCGCCATTGTTGCGGCCGATCGGCTCGCCAAACAAATTGTCGGCCGATCATCGTTGGCGGTGGAAACCTCGCCGCCCGGTCGTGTCACCTGCCGATCAGCCCAGGCTCCACGCTTTGTCTCGTACCACGCCTTCCTCGATCAGCACCGAGCAGTCTATCTCATCGTGAAGTTGGGCGTTTGGGTCGGACAAAAGCCAGGAAGCATAGGACCGAAGCTGCTTGAGCCTGGCTGTTTTCTCAAGCCGGGCCTGGCGCTCATCCTCGGCTGCCGGTCTTCTGTCCTTCTGGGCAGGAAATTGCATGCTGGCTCTCCTCGGTCACCGAGCTGCGCTTCGATTGAAGCCAACACATGCGCTGGCGAGAGTCGCCATCCATCTGGATGATGGCGGACCCTTATCAACAATGCACCCGCGCCACCGCCGGGTGCTCCCTGGTCCGGGTTCGCTGCGGCGCATCGGCACTCGGCAGTCGGACGCAGCCAGGGGAATGGAACCAGATCGGCCGTGCGACGTCATAGAAGCAGGTGCTCATACAGGAGTGTGACCTCCATGATCAGGCTCGTTCTTGCCGCTGCCGCCATGCTCGTCATGGCATGGGACGCAACGGCGGCGGCAAAACTGGACGCGGCCACTGTCAACAACGCCCAATTTGACGGCAGCGAAGCGAAAGGCGTCAGTGCGACCGTGCTGAAGGCGCAAATCCTCCTGGATCGTGCACGCTGCTCGCC
>NZ_RZQI01000066.1:0-12385 GCF_003998335.1 Mesorhizobium sp. M7A.F.Ca.CA.002.05.1.1
GCGTCGAAGGGCGCGGCGTCCGGCCAGCCCATGGTGCGTCGCCCGCGCGCACCGCGACGTTGTCGTAGCCGAGTTTCCCGAACCGTTGCCGCTGTGCAGGGCGTGTGCCCCTGTCAGCCTTGGTAGAACTCCTGACGCTGCATGCCGAGGCCCTCGATGCCGAGCGTAACGACGTCGCCTGCCTTGAGGAAGATGTTCGGTTTCTGGCCTAGGCCGACGCCAGGAGGGGTGCCGGTGGAGATGATGTCTCCCGGCAGCAGGCTCATGAACTGCGACAGGTAGGACACCAGATAGCGGACGCCGTAAATCATCGTTTTGGTCGAGCCGTCCTGGAATTTGCGCCCGTTGACCTCGAGATGCATCTTGAGGTTCTGCGGGTCGTCGATCTCGTCGGCCGTCACCAGCCACGGGCCGGTCGGTCCGAACGTATCGCAGGACTTGCCCTTGGTCCACTGGCCCTGACGTTCAGCCTGGAAGGCGCGCTCGGAAACGTCATTGATGACGCAATAGCCCGCGACATAGTCCATCGCCTCGGCCTCCGACACGTATTTTGCCGTCTTGCCGATGACGACGCCGAGCTCGACTTCCCAGTCGGTCTTGAGTGATCCACGCGGGATTTCGACCGGATCGTTGGGGCCGACAATGGCCGACGTGGCCTTCATGAAGATGATCGGCTCCGGCGGCACCGTCGCGCCCGTCTCTGCGGCGTGGTCGGAATAATTCAGGCCGATGCAGATGAACTTGCCGGTGCCGGCAACGCAGGCACCGAGGCGCGGGTTGCCTTCGATCAAGGGCAAGGTCATCGGGTCGATGGCGCGTAGTGCGTCAAGACTTTCCGGAAGCAACGTACTACCGGCAATGTTGGCCACCTTGCCAGATAGGTCGCGGATGCGGCCGTCCTTATCGAGCATTCCGGGCTTTTCCTGGCCCAACGGGCCATAATGCAACAACTTCATTTTAGGGGTCACTCCTCGACATGACTTCACGTTCTAAAGACGTAGTCGGCAGTCGTGGCGGCCGCAAAAGCCGGAAGGTCGCGGCCGATAGACAACAAGTTCCTTGCTACGCCAAACCTGCCATTTGGGCGATGAAGGCATTCGCGCTTATCAGTCCGGAACGGTCCAGCCCTGCTCGGCCGCGTGGCGCTTCTCGAAGGCATCGATTTGGTCCTTCTGTGACAGCGTGTAGTCGAGTTCGTCGATGCCGTTTAGCAAGCAGTGCTTGGAGAACTCATCTATCTCGAAGGAATGGACCGCTCCGTTCGGGGCGGTCAGAGTCTGTGCGGCGAGATCGACCTCAATGGTCGCCCCCTGTTGTTCCTTGAGCTGGATCATGATGCTGCTGATTGCGTCGCGTTTCAGTACCACTGGCAGCAGACCGTTCTTCAAGCTGTTGGAGAAGAAGATGTCGCCAAAGCTCGGCGCGACGACAACCCGGAAACCATAATCCGCAACCGCCCAGACGGCATTTTCGCGCGACGAGCCGCAACCGAAATTATCTTCGCCAACCAAGATCTCGCCGTGGCGATAGGGTGGCGTGTTGAGTACAAAATTTTCCCGCTCCTTGCCGCCGTCGTCGAAGCGCAGATCGTGGAAGAGATATTGGGAAAAGCCCTCGGCGCGGGGTTTCGAAAGGAAGCGCGCCGGCAGGATCTGGTCGGTATCGACATTGACGCCAGGAAAGGGAACGGCGGTCGCCGTGACCGACTTGAACGGTTCCATGGTCATTCTCCTCGCTGAAACTGGCGAACGTCGGTGAGGTGGCCGGTGATAGCGGCTGCGGCCGCCATGGTCGGGCTCATCAAGTGGGTACGTGCGCCGCGACCCTGTCGGCCGACGAAATTACGATTTGAGGTCGAGGCGCAGCGCTTGCCGGAAGCCACGGTCTCGCCATTGGTTCCCAGGCAAAGCGAACAGCCCGCCTCGCGCCACTCGAAACCGGCGTGGAGGAAGATGCTGTCCAGCCCCTCAGCCTCCGCCTGAGCCTTGACCAGGCCAGACCCAGGCACGATCCAAGCTTCGACTCTCGGATGGACCGTCCGGCCTTTGACGACCGCCGCGGCGGATCTCAAGTCCTCGATCCGGCCATTGGTGCACGAGCCGATGAATACCCGGTCGACCGGGATTTCAGCCAGC
The DNA here is from genome assembly GCF_003998335.1 of Mesorhizobium sp. M7A.F.Ca.CA.002.05.1.1. Lineage (NCBI taxonomy): Bacteria > Pseudomonadati > Pseudomonadota > Alphaproteobacteria > Hyphomicrobiales > Phyllobacteriaceae > Mesorhizobium > Mesorhizobium sp. M7A.F.Ca.CA.002.05.1.1. The sequence goes on from NZ_RZQI01000066.1 coordinate 2,136, forward strand.
AACGTGCCGGGTTCGAGTCCCATATATGTAAGCGCCTTCGACATGGCTTCGCGGCGCTCGGCGGTGTTGGCGCGATCCGGGTCTGGCACTAGCGCGTCGATTGGAGCGACGTCCTCAAGGCTCGTGCCCCAGGTTACCATCGGCGCGATCTCGGCCGCGTCGAGTGTGACTTCCCTGTCGAACACGGCGTCGGGATCCGAGCCGAGCTGCGACCAGCGCTCGACCGCCTTGTCCCAGGCTTCTCCCGAGGGCGAATAGGGCCGGCCCTTCACATAGTCGAACGTCACCTGGTCTGGCGCGATCATGCCGGCGCGCGCGCCGGCCTCGATCGACATATTGCAGACAGTCAAGCGGCCTTCCATGGTCAGATCACGGATGGCGGAGCCGGCATATTCGATGACATAGCCGACCGCGCCAGCGGCGCCGATCTTACGGATAATGGCGAGAATGACGTCCTTGGCGCTTACGCCGAAGCCCAGTTCGCCCTCGACGGAAATCCGCATGGATTTCGGTTTGCGCTGCCATAGCGTTTGGGTGGCCAACACCTGCGTTGCCTGCGTCATGCCGACGCCGAACGCCAGAGCGCCCAGCGCGCCGTGCGTCGAGGTATGACTGTCGGCGCAAACGATGGTCATGCCCGGCTGGCTGATACCCTGCTCGGGGCCGATGACATGCACGATGCCCTGCCGGCTGTCGGCAAGTTCAAACACGGTGAAGCCGAGCTCCTTGGCGTTCTCCATCAGCGACTCGACCATGCCGCGGCGCTCGGCGCTGGGAATGCGCGCAACCTGACGCACGTCAGTCGGCACGTAGTGGTCGGGCGTGCCGAAAATTTGATGAGGAGCTCTCGGGCGCAAGCCGCGCGCCCGCAGGAACTCGAATGCTGGCTGATAACCGTCGTGGATGAGATGCCGGTCGACATAGAGCAGCGTCTCACCGTCCGCGCGGTCGAGGATGCTGTGCTGCGACCAGATCTTGTCCAGCATGGTGAGAGCCGCGCGAGGCCGGCCTAAGCTCATCATATTTTTCTCCCATAGGAAGCAGATCAAACGAAGCAAGCAACCAAAGGCGGTGATGCTCAGCCGCAGCCGGTGAGTAGCATGGCGCCCGCCGATACGTTCGGGGCCATTTTCTAACGTAGTGACGTCCGCCCCAAGGAGTCTTTGTTGGGAAGGGTGTCATCGCAACGCGCGATGACTGGCGATTGTCGCACCGAGTTGATCGGCTCACCATCGATTCTGGCCAAGGCGTGTCGGGTGGACAGCTTCCCCTCCCGACGCTCGTCCACGGGCGCATCCAACCCGACTCCCGGCAACGGGCGTCGATCCGAACAGACCGTCCAAACTACTTCTCTTCAAGCAACACGGGGGGCCCCTGGGGCTTGGAAGCCAGTGCAGTTAGCTGGCTCCTAACAATGCCGCATATCTTTCAAGGGACAGGCCCGCCGAGCGGTCATCTCAAAGCTGACTCTTGCCCCCGTCAACGACGATCTCGGTGCCCAGCATGAAGGACGAGGCGTCGGAGGCGAGGAAAAGCGCCACTTCCGCCTGCTCGGATGGATCGGCGGCGCGGCCGATCGGCACGCGTGCCTGAACGGTCGCCAGCGCCTTTTCGGCGCCGTTGGCGAACGGTCCTTCGCTGGTGAACACGGCGGTCTTGGTTGGTCCTGGCGACAGGCAGAAGACACGGATGCGGCGCGACAAGAGGTCTGCCGAAATCGCCTTGGCTAGGGCCAAGGCCGGAGCCTTCGAAGCCGCGTACAGTGCCATATTGGGCTGACCGGTCTTGGCGGCGATCGACCCCGTCAGGATCACCACGCCGCAATCGCGCATGAAGGGTGCTGCCTTTTGGACCGTGAAGAACTGGCCCTTGGTGTTGACAGCAAAAAGCTTATCGAAATCCTCGCCGGTCCAGTCGGCGAACGGCTTGAACACGGTGATGCCGGCATTGGCGAAGACGATGTCGATGCCTCCGAGCGCTTCCGAGGCAAGCACCGCACCAGCCGCGATGGAGTCCAGGTCGGAGACGTCCATGTGGACGCCGACACTACCCGGACCCAGCTCGGCTGCCAGCGCCTGGGCTTTCTTGCCGTCGCGTGCGCAGAGCGCCACACGCGCGCCTTCGCGGACGAATGTCCGCGCCGCAGCAAGCCCGATGCCGCTCGTTCCGCCGGTAATCAGCGCAGTCTTTCCCGCAAGTCGCATTCACAATCCCTCAATGTTGGCGCCCGCATCCGTCTGGTGGTGAGAACCTACGGGAGGCGGCGGGTGGTAGGAGCCCAGCTCATCTTCGCCGGCACACCCCCGGGCCAAATGGAGCATGCCCCGCTCTGATAGCGTTTGACCGGCTGCTCGGCATTGAATGCTCTCTTTGCCCCTTCATGGTTCAGACGAGAGCGCCGACGCGGACGTGGCGCCAGTCTCGGCCTCTCTTAAAAGCAGGCTTCCATGATCGAAAGTCGCAAACGGGAAGGAAAGCATCGTGCCCGACGATGCCGCGGCCCGGCACATCGCCGATCACGATGCCCCCCTTCCCGAATGGCGTCTTCAGTTGCTGCCCACGACGCTTTAGACAATCCGGGGACGCTACAGTTTGCCGGCTGATCCCGACTGGGGTCGCGTGGTCCGCCGCGCCGCACGCAAATCGAAGGATTTCAAGATTCTCGGTTCAAGAGCAGGAGATTTATACATGTACACCGATCCGATCAGGGTTTTCTGGGTGCCTGGATGCTCGGCCTGCGTCAAGACGAAGGAGTTCCTGACCAGTCTCGGCGTGCCGTTCGAATCCGTGAACCTGCTCGAGAACGAGCAAGGCGCAGCCGACCTCGCCAAGCTCGGCGCGAAGTCTTTGCCTGTCGTATCGCGCGGCGAGAAGTTCACCTTCGCCCAGTCGCTCGACCAGGTCGCCGAGTTCGTCGGCAGGAAGCGAGACGGCGTCGAGCGACTGCCGCCTGAAGAGCTCCATCGGCGCTGGCAGGAATTTCTCGCGGTAGCGAGATCACTGATCGTGGAGATTCCGGTGGACAAGCTCGGCCACCATCCCATTCCGAACCGCCTGGAGCGAACGGTCCTTGGCCTTGCCTATCACATTTTCCAGATACCTGACGTATTCGTCCGCAACGTCGCGGGAGAATTCGAGGATTGGGCGCACTACGTCAATCTTCCCGCGCCTGATGACATGAAGAACAATGCCGACATCCTTGCTTTTGCCGACGCATCGATCGCGACCCTGACGGGCTGGTGGGATGGCTTGCAGGACCGCGCCTGCCTATGGACCGTCCGGACTTATTATGGCGTGCGTTCGGGCTGGGAGGTACTTGAGCGCCAGACCTGGCACTCGGCGCAGCATACGCGCCAGTTGCAGGCGGTACTCGAAGGCTTTGATATTCCTCTCTCCAAGACTGTCGACGCGAAACTCTATGACGGTCTGCCGATGCCGGTCGCCCTCTGGGAATAGCGCCGCCCCGGTTGCCAACGACGGCCTCTCCCGCCATGCCAGCTGATGGCTACGTCGGACCGCTGCTTTTCGGAGCGGGCGCGAGGCAGCGGATAACCGAGGCGGGCGGGCAATACCGTCGAGCCGGGCAAACCCACCAGCAATCTTGGGCGAACGAATGAGCACACGGGTCATCATTATCGGGTCGGGGCCGGCGGGCTACACCGCCGCCATCTATGCGGCACGCGCGCTGTGCAATCCCGTGCTGATCTGTGGGCCGCAACCTGGTGGACAGCTGACGGTAACCACGGATGTCGAGAACTATCCGGGATTCCCCGACATCGTCCAGGGCCCATGGCTCATGGAGCAGATGCAGAAACAGGCGGAACACTGCGGGGCGACTATCGTCACTGACCATGTCGAAACCGCCGATCTCAGCGAGCGGCCGTTCAGGGTAATCACGTCGTCCGGCAAGCGCTACGAGACCGAGGCGCTCATCATCGCGACCGGCGCCCAGGCCAGGTGGCTTGGCCTGCCTTCGGAAGAGCGTTTCCGCGGCTTCGGTGTCTCCGCTTGCGCTACATGCGACGGCATATTCTTCATCCGCAAGCACGTCGTGGTGGTTGGCGGGGGCAACACCGCGGCCGAGGAAGCGCTATTCCTCAGCAAATATGCGTCTAAGGTCACGCTCGTGCACCGTGGTGCCAGTTTGCGAGCGGAGAAAATCCTGCAGCAACGACTGTTCAACGACACGAAAATCGAGGTCGTCTGGGAGCATGTAGTGGATGAAGTTCTGGGCAACGAAGAACCGGCGCTCTCCGTCGAAGGCATTCGCCTCAGGCATGCCAGAACGGGTGCCGTGCAGAACCTGCCTGCCGACGGGCTGTTCGTCGCGATCGGCCACAGCCCGTCCGTCCGGGTCTTTGGCGACCAGCTCCGACAGAAGCCCGGTGGCTACATCTGGGTTGAGCCTGGATCGACGCGCACCAGCGTTCCGGGCGTCTTTGCGGCAGGCGATGTAAGCGACGATGTCTATCGGCAGGCGGTAACCGCTGCCGGCCTCGGCTGCATGGCCGCCATCGAGGCGGAACGGTTCCTCGCTCACCCTCATTCGTAATGCTTGCGGCTGCGCAACCGGGCCTGGCTCGCTCTACCATGCTTTGCCATATTCTCTCCGCTCCGCCGTCTATCGGTAAAGCATACCGCGGCACCTGGCTCCGAGCAGAAGCCTTATCCTCGCAGTGTGCGATGCCGGCATAAGAATCTACGACTCACCTTTTTGCGCCGTTTCTTTTTATAAGGTCGCCGTACTGCGCCGTCGGCCATGCCGTCGCGAAGTGCCGCGGGAGGCCAAGAGGAACGGTGATGGGCTTTTAGTTGGCGGCAGGAATTCGGGTGCGCTGTCTACGGTTCCTTTGGGACGTGACGCTAGCAAAGTCTCGCTGCGGGATGGAAGCCTCGAAGAAGCAATAAAAAGGGAGAGAAGAATGATTGGATCCTACAAAAAATCAGCCCATGCCATGCTGGCAGCGCTGTCGCTGGTACTGCTGTCGCTCGCTGGCGCCAACTGCGCCAAGGCGGCTGATGACTATCCGAACAAGCCGATCGAAGTAATCGTCGGCTACCTCCCCGGTGGCGCAACCGACTTCGCCGCCCGCGTCCTCGCCGAGTCACTGTCGACCAGCCTCGGACAGCCGGTGATCGTCAATAACCGCCCCGGCGCCTCTTCGGCGATCGCCGTTGATGCCGTCAAGCGCGCGGATCCAGATGGCTATACGCTTCTGTTTGGCAACAACGACGCGATTGCGATATTGCCGGCCGTCAAGCCGGACGTGGCCTACAAGATCCCGGACGACCTGACCTTCATTTCCCGGGTCGTCGAGTTTCCACTGGTGTTCGCTGTCAGCACGAAGCTGCCGCTCAACGCCATGAAAGATTTCGTCGAATACGCGAAGGCCAATCCCGGCAAGTTCAACTACGGCTCTTCGGGTGTTGGCGGTTCGCTGCACATTGAGGGTGTGCGTATGGCCCTGGCGGCAGGCATCGACATCACCCACGTCGCCTACAAAGGTGCTGCCGGTGCTGTGACCGACCTCGTCGGAGGCCAGATCGACGGCATGTTCGGCACGGTGAAGGACATCTCCGCCCATCTCAACACTGGCACCATCAAGCTGCTGGCCGTGACCTCTCCCGAGCGCGTACCGGTAGTGCCGGATGTGCCGACTTTGGCCGAAGCCGGCCTCGGCGACGCCACCGTCACGGGCTGGTTCGCCCTCATGGGTCCCGCGAACATGCCTAAGGAGGTCACCGACAAGCTGAGCAAGGCCGTCGCCGACGCCTTGGTCAAGCCGGAAGTGGCAAAGCGTCTGGCTGACTCTGGCCTGTATACGTCGCCGCTTGCCGGCGCTGAGTTCAAGGATTTCGTGGTCAAGCAACTCGACACGTTCAAGACCATCGCCGAAAAGCAGAACATCCGGATTACCGATTGACGGTTCGTCGCGGGCGGCTCATTCGTTTTGGGCCGCCCTAAGTCTGGCATGAACGTTGCGCGCGGATTGGAATTTTCGATGCGAAATCCGCCAATCGCCCCATATCGCCAAGCGGCATCAAGCACCCCGAACCAGGCAGGTTCTGACCTACCATGGCTCCTGCTGCTTCGGCCTATGATTTATGCACCGGGTCCTCACGATGCCATCTCAACTTGAAAAGCCGAGAGACGTGATCAGTGGGACGCTGGTGCTCGCCACCGGTGCAGCGTTCCTTTACTTCGGTCGCGGGTTGACGGTCGGCAGCGCTTCGCGAATGGGGCCGGGCTACTTTCCGATCGTTCTGAGCCTGCTGATGGTCGTTCTGGGGCTTGCCATCATCGTTAACGCATTGCGTTCAAAAAGCGGGGCAGGCGAGGCGCTGACGATCCCTTGGCGTGCGCTTGTCCTCGTCCTGGGCTCGATCATGGTCTTCGCCCTAACCCTCAAAGGGCTCGGCCTGTTCATCTCGCTGGCGCTCTGCATTCTGGCGACGACCATGGCCAGCAGCTACACGAAGTGGATCCCCTCCATCACGCTAGCCCTCGTGCTGTCTCTCGTCTGCGCCTTCCTTTTCGTCTATGCGCTCGGATTGCCCATCCCGATCATCGGGCAATGGCTATCTTTCGGTTACTGGTGGCCTTCGGCTTCCCCCAGCCCGTGAAAATCACCAGCTGAAGAACATTTTTCATGGACTTCTTTTCCAATCTTGAGCTTGGTTTCCAGACGGCACTGAACCCGTGGAACCTGCTGTACTGCTTCATCGGCTGCCTGCTAGGCACAGCTGTCGGGGTCTTGCCGGGTCTCGGGCCGGTGGCAACAATTGCCATGCTTCTGCCGCTGACCTTCAGCCTGTCGCCCGACACGGCGATGATAATGCTGGCCGGCATCTACTACGGTGCGCAATACGGAAGCTCCACCACCGCCATCCTGATCAACCTGCCGGGCGAAGCCGGCTCGATCGTGACCGCGATTGACGGCTACGAGATGGCCAAGCAGGGCAGGGCGGGTCAGGCGTTGGCGGTGGCGGCACTGGGTTCGTTCTTCGCCGGAACGGTCGCAACGCTCATCCTGGCGCTGTTCGCTCCGGTGCTGGCCGGCTTTGCGCTGAAGTTCGGCCCGGCAGAGTATTTCTCCCTGATGGTGCTCGGCCTCGTTGCATCAGTTACGCTTGCGTCAGGTTCGCTGCTCAAGGCGTTCGCGATGATCGTGCTGGGCCTGCTGCTTGGCCTGGTCGGGACCGATGTCGAGAGCGGCACGCTGCGATACACGTTCGGCATACCGAGCTTGGCCGACGGGCTCGATTTCGTCGCGCTCAGCATGGGCGTATTCGGTATCAACGAGATCATCTTCAACATCGAGCATGAGCAGAAGCGCAACGTAATTGTTCGCAAGGTGAGCAAACTCATGTTGACGGCTGCGGAGCTCAAGAGCGTCATAGCCCCGGTCTTGCGAGGGACTGGCATCGGCACCGTGCTTGGGATCTTGCCCGGCGGTGGCGCAGTCCTGGCATCGTTCGCGGCCTATGCGGTCGAGAGCCGTGTCTCGAAAAACCGGTCGCAGTTCGGCAAGGGCGCTATTCAAGGGGTCGCGGCGCCAGAAAGCGCCAACAATGCCGGCGCGCAGACCTCATTCATCCCGATGCTGACGCTCGGCATCCCCTCCAACCCGGTAATGGCGATGATGATCGGCGCGTTGGTTATCCAGGGCATTACACCTGGCCCGAATGTCGCCACTGAGCAGCCGGCCCTGTTCTGGGGTCTGATCGCCTCGATGTGGGTCGGCAATCTGATGCTGGTCCTGCTTAACCTGCCTCTGATTGGCATATGGGTGCGGATGCTGATGGTGCCGTACCACTACCTCGCTCCGGCGATCGTTGCGATTTGCTGCATCGGCGCTTACAGCGTCTACAACGACTCGTTCAGCATCTACACAATGGCCCTGTTCGGCCTCGTCGGCTACATCCTGATCAAGCTCGACTTCGAACCAGCGCCGCTGCTGCTCGGCTTCGTGCTGGGACCGATGCTGGAGGAGAACCTGCGGCGGGCAATGGTGCTTTCCCGTGGCGACCCGACCGTGTTCCTCACCCGGCCCGGCAGCCTCATGCTGATCGTTCTGGCCGCGATACTGTTGGTCCTGGTGCTGTTGCCCAGCATACGCTCGAAGCGCGAGGAAGCGTTTCAGGAGTGACTTCGGGTAGGAGGGAAAAACCGGCGCGTCAGGCATCTCAGCCAGCGATTGAGTCCTTCCAAAAATGGTGTCGCGCAGGTCTTGACAGAGTTGCATGGGAGCTATCCGAATTGCGGACGGTCGACCGACGCGATTGGCAAGTGACGCCGTGGCCAAGGATGAGCGCTGGTGGCATCGTCCGAGACGATGCATCACTTCCCAATCGCGACTGGGGCTAACGCCGTCGTATCATTATCAGAACTGCGTCGCCTCCTGGGCGACTAGTTGGCCCGTTGTCATCGGAACGTTCCCGATCGACGGACTAAGCCACGCAATTGGGAGGATTTATGCCGTATTCGGATTTCAAGGGGAAGGTTGCGATCATAACGGGGGCCGGTGCAGGTATCGGCCTTGCCATTGCTGAAGCGCTTGTCAAGGAAGGGGTGCGTGTTGCTGGCATGGATATCAATCTGGATGGTGTGAGCCGGGTTGAGCAGCGCGTTGGGAAAGACAAGTTCCTTGCCTTGCAGGTCGACATCACTGATCCGGCGAATTGCAAACGGGGCGTGGATGCTGCTGCAGAGCATTTCGGTGGATTGCATGTCCTCATCAACAATGCCGCGCTCGGCATGAACGCCGTGCACCCACGTTACGAGACTCTCCCCTTGCAGATCGAAGACGTCAGCGAAGAACTGTGGAAAAAATTCATGCTGACCAATGTCTGCGGCACGTTCAACATGTCGCGCCAGGTCGTTCCGCGCCTGCGTCCGCAGAAATGGGGCCGCATCATTAACGTCAGCACGAGCTACTTGACCATGATGCGGCCGGGCTTTTCCCCCTACGGACCGTCAAAGGCGGCTCTCGAAGCATGGTCGATGATGCTGTCGCGCGAACTCGATGAATCAGGCATCACCGTCAACGTCGTGTTGCCGGGCGGGCCGGTAGACACGGCCATGGTTCCCGATAGGGATGGCCTTGATCGCGAGACGCTTATCCGCCCCGAGATGATGGCTCCGATGATTCTGGCGCTCTTGACCAGCGAGGGCGACAAAATAACCGGCAAACGCTTCCTCGCGGTCGATTGGGACAATACGACCAGCGACCCGCAGCTTCAGACCCACCGGACCGCGGCCTGGCCGGAGCTAGCCACTCCGCTCGCAGCGTTGGCGCCGAAGAAGGGGTGAATGTCCTCCATGGACTAACCTCCCATGTACAGCGTGGCGGGAGGGGAACAACCAGCCAGACAAGGGATTTGCCTCTTTCCGGCAAGGCAGCTCTCCTCGAGGGAAGGTCGGGTCGTTGACCGGCTTGATGAAGTTCTGAAAACCGCTGAAGCGGGCGCGTGCCCAGTTGGGCAAAAGATGCGTCCGTCATGGCAGACCGCACGGCCTCAACCAGCGGATAAACGATCACCAGAACCAGAAGTATGGCGATCGGCGCCAACAGCAAATAGGGCAGCCCTTCAAAGCTTTGGCGTCGCCTCTTCGAACGAGCTATGTCCCTCCACTCAGCAGTTACTGAAACTTCGCTCAAATGCGCGACCTCCAGCATGCGCGGACACCAGGGCGGTCGAATTCAGCATTGGGATAGTTGGCTGGACGCGGGCTCAGAGCCTTCGATGGGATGGACCTCGTCGCATTCCACGATGTAAGGCGTGAACGCGGAAGACTTGTCGATATCCAAGTGACACAGCCGGTCCGCCCCCGGAGCGGACATCTCAAGACTGGCAAAAGGATGGCGGCGTGATTGGTCCCAGCGTGAGCCTAGGCTGCGAGCTGGTTCTTCACGAATGCACCATCCTTCATGATGGCGGACATGTAGCGGCCTTGACTGCCCAGCGCAGACAGATCCTTCACGGGATCCTTGTCGACCACGAGGAGGTCGGCAAAGGCGCCTGCCGCGATCGTGCCGACCTTGCCTTCCATACGGACGAGTTCGGCGGCGGTAAGGGTTGCCGATTTGATCACCTCGATCGCCGGCAGCGCCTCCGCGCGGATCAGGAACTCTTCGGACTGATAGCTGTGCATCGAGCCCAACACGTCGGTGCCGTAAGCCAGCTTGACGCCGGCTGCCCGCATCGTCTCCAGCGATTCGGGACCTCTTGCGCGCACCCATTTCAGG
>NZ_RZQI01000671.1:0-3333 GCF_003998335.1 Mesorhizobium sp. M7A.F.Ca.CA.002.05.1.1
GACTGGCAGGTTCTGGAAAGCGAGGCCAAGAAGGCAGACTTACGCGGTAAGGCGCGCCGGGCATCCGGTGAATCACAGACATCCTGGCGTCAGATGAGATCAGGACCAAAGGCTGACGTGGCTGGGTACGGGAGACTTTGGACTTCCGTTGGCATGTGGTCTGTCGGCTAAAGATTTTGGCAAGTCATCACGAAAAAGCAGATAAGAGCCAATTCCGAATTTCAAGCGGCCCGACCAGGCGATGATATCCAGCGGCTGAGGCGTCGATTGCATTTCGGCCGCTCGACCGATGGTGACCGGCTCCCCGTCGGCTCATATGACCGATATGGAACACCATCATGCGAGGCAGCAAGCATTTTTTCCGGCGGCAGCTAGGGCCGTGCGGCAAGAATGCCCCGCGCTACTCCGCCGCGATCCGTTGAACAAAATCCAGAAAAGCGCGCACTTTTGCAGGCGGCATGTGGCGTGACGGATGATAGGCGTAAAGCGGAAACTGCTCGTCTGACCATTCCGCCAGGATCGTCGCGAGCGCCCCGCTCTCAAGCCACTCGTCCAGGCCGATGGCAAGGCTCTGGAATATGCCTTGCCCCGCGAGACCGGCCGCGACGGCGGCGGAGGGATCGTCCAAGACCAACCGCCCCGACGCCTTGATCTCGATGGCCCCGTTATCCCCTCGGAATTCCCAGGTGAACGGCCGCCCGGTCTGCGGGTCGCGGAATAGGATGCAATCGTGGTGCATCAGGTCGTGGGGCGTGGCTGGAATGCCGTGACGGTCGAGATAGCTTGGGGCGGCACAGGTAAGCACCGGGACGTCCAGCAGTTTGCGCGCGATCAGCGAGGATTCGTCCGGCGGACCGAAGCGCACGGCGACATCCGCGCCGCTCATCAACTCTTCGCGATAGTTGCTGGTGGTCAGATCGAGCGACAGTGCGGGGTAGCGTGCCAGGAATTCACCGATCCTCGGCGCCAGCACCATTCGCGCGAACCAGGGATCGATCGATACCCTGAGCCGCCCGCCCACGAATGCCGCCGAACCGGCGGCTTCGGAGGCCGCCTCCTCCAGTCCGGCCAGCAGCGGCATTATCCGGGCATGGAAGCGCGCGCCCTCCTCCGTCAGCGCGACCTCGCGCGGATTGCGGTCGAACAACCTGACACCGACACGTTGTTCGAGCCTCGCCACCGCACGGCTGACCCCCGATGGCGTGAGACCGAGAACATCCGCGGCCCGCACGAAATTGCCCGCTTCCATCACCGCCCCGAAAACACCGACCCCGGTCAGCAGCCGCGTGTCGAAACTCATGCCCTAACTCCGTTGCAAGGTCGATGATCGTTAATAGCCCATCATGATGATTTTGAGTCATCTTATCTTTGATCTTATTGCGCGTGAATCATCGCGTCGCTTCCCATAGATGATTTTTGAGCGCCGGGACGGCGCCGGCGGCACACCGGACCGCGGAAGTCTCCGACCTTGCGAGAAGGAATTCATCCATGAATGCGATCTCACGCAGAAGCCTGTTGGCGCGTGGCGGCCTTTTGCTGGCGGCGGGCGCCGCCGCGGTGAACACGCCGGTTCACGCACTGGCGGCCAACCGGCAAGCGCGGTCCGGCAACTTCAAGTCCATCAACATGGCCATGGAACAGGCGGTGCGCGACGGGATCGTCGCCGGCGTCGTTGCCACCGCGGCAGGACCAGACAGCATGATCTACGAAGGAACCTTCGGAAAGGCCAGTACGGCCACCGGAGCAACGATGCGCGCTGATACGGTATTTTGGCTGTTGTCCATGACGAAGGCCTTCACCGCCACGGCCTGCATGCAGCTAATCGAGCAGGGCAGGATCAATCCCGAGGACGATGCGGCGAAATATCTGCCGGAACTCGCCAATCCGATGGTGCTGGAGGGCTTCGACGGCCACGGCCAGCCGCGCCTGCGCCCGGCCAAGCTGGCCATCAAGGTGCGTCACCTGCTCACACACACCTCCGGCTATACCTATTCGATCTGGAGCGATGCACTAACCCGCTACGAGAACGTCACCGGCATGCCGGACATCGCCACGTGCAAGAACGGCGCCTTTCTGGCACCGCTCGAATTCGATCCCGGCGAACGCTGGCAATACGGCATTAGCATGGACTGGGTCGGAAAGCTGGTTGAGGCGGTCAGCGACCAGTCTCTGGAAGTCTATTTCCGCGAGAACATCTTCGCCCCGCTCGGCATGACCGATTCAGGCTTCCTGATCGGAAGCAAGCAGAAGGCCAGGGTCGCCACCTTCCACAACCGTCGCGAAGACGGCGGCCTGACGCCCGCGCCCTTCGAAATGCCCCAGCGGCCGGAATTCTTCATGGGCGGCGGCGGCGGCTTCAGTACGCCGCGCGACTACATGGCCTTCCTGCGGATGCTGCTGAACGGAGGCACTCATAAAGGCGTACGGGTGCTGAAGCCGGAAACGGTCGCGTCGATGATGCGCAACCAGATCGGCGACCTCGACGTCCATGCCATGAGGACTGCCCAGCCTGCCTATTCGCAGAGCTTCGACCAGTTTCCCGACGAGCCCCACAAGTGGGGATATTCGTTCGACATCAACACGCTGCCCGGTCCGAACGGTCGGTCGGCAGGCAGCATTTCCTGGGCCGGCCTGCTCAACTGCTATTTCTGGCTCGACCCGGTCAGGAAGGTGACCGGCGCCATCTTCACCCAGCTCCTGCCCTTCTACGACCAAAAGGTCGTGAAGCTCTACGGCACATTCGAGCGCGGCCTCTACGACGGCCTCGCCTGATCCATCCCGATTTCAACACAAGGAGACATATCATGTATGCGATTACAGGAATAACTGGCAAGGTCGGCGGCGCGCTGGCGAAAGCCCTGATCGAAGCCGGAGAACCGGTCCGTGCGGTGCTGCGCGATCCCGCCAAGGCGGAAATCTGGCGCAAGCGCGGGTGTGAAATCGCCTTCGCCGAGATGGGCGCCGCCGCCCAGCTTGCTGCCGCCTTCAAGGGCGCCACTGGCGTTTTCATTCTGCCGCCGTCGGAATTCGACCCTGCGCCCGGCTATCCGGAAGCGGCCAAGCAGAATGAGGTGCTGACGACCGCTCTCCTTGCTGCGCGCCCGGAAAGGGTCGTCTGCCTCTCCACCATCGGCGCCGACGGGGAAGTGGACAATCTGTTGAGCCAACGGGCGATGCTGGAAGAAGCCCTCGGCGAGCTCGATTTTCCCGTCACCTTCCTGCGGCCCGGCTGGTTCATGGAAAATGCGGCCTGGGACGTCGCGCCGGCCCGCGACGAAGGCGTGCTGCACAGCTTCCTCCAGCCGGCTGACAAGACCTTCGCCATGGTGGCGA
>NZ_RZQI01000672.1:0-3329 GCF_003998335.1 Mesorhizobium sp. M7A.F.Ca.CA.002.05.1.1
CCGTCAGCCGACAAATCGGCGGAAGCCAAGCCTGCGGACACCAAGCCGGCCGATGCCATGAAGCCGGCGGCTGATGCAGCCAAGCCTGCCGCCGATGCGGCAAAACCAACCGACAAGGCTGCCGATCCGGCCAAGCCGGCGGCGGAAGGTGACAAGCCCGCGCTCGTGCTGTCGCAGGTGTTCGTCAAGCCCGGCCGCCGCAATCAAGGCATGGTCGAGATCGTCGAGGGGCTGAAGGCCGGCGACGAGGTCGTCACCGCCGGCCAGAACCGCCTCTTCAACGGCATGTCCGTCGTTGTGGACAACACCATCGACCCGACCAAATCGGCGAACAAGCAGGCCGAACAGCAATGAGCTTTTCAGATCTCTTCATTCGCCGGCCTGTTCTTTCGACGGTCCTTGCCTGCATGATCCTGCTCCTGGGTTTCCAGGGCATCTTCAACCTGTCGATCCGGCAGTATCCGAAGGTCGACGAAACCGCGATCACCATCACGACGGCCTATCCAGGCGCCAGCGCCGATCTGATCCAGGGCTTCATTTCCGCCCCGATCGCCCGCGCCGTCGCCTCGACCGAAAACATCGACTACGTCACCTCGTCCAGCCGCCCGTCCTCCAGCACCGTGACCGTGCAGATGAAGCTCGGCTCGAACCCCGACGTCGCGCTGACCGAAGTCCTGTCCAAGGTCCAGGGCGTGCGCGGCACCTTGCCGGACGCATCGAAGGACCCTGTCATCGTCAAGGGCACCGGCCAGCAGTTCGCGATGATGTACATCTCGATGCAGAACCCGAACATGACGAAGGAGCAGCTGACCGAGTATATCGAGCGCGTCATCAGGCCGCGCATGTCGACGGTCGAAGGCGTCGCCGACGTGCAGATCTTCGGCGCCCAGGAATACTCGATGCGCGTCTGGATCGACCCGGTCAAGCTTGCCGCGCGCGGCGTGACGGCCTCCGAACTGCTGACGGCGATCAACAATTCCAACTTCCTGTCGGCGCCCGGCAACACCCAGAACGAGTATGTCGTTTCCTCGATCACCGTGCGCTCGACATTGCAGACGCCGGAGGCATTCGCCGAGCTGCCGCTGCGCTCGACTGACGGCAATGTGGTGCGGTTGCGCGACGTGGCTCGCGTCGAACTCGCCGCCGAGAACACCGACACCCGGGTCTCGTTCAACGGCAAACCCGGCACCTTCCTCGCCATCTTCCCGACGCCGGCAGCCAATCCGCTGACCACGGCGGCGGCGCTCACCAAGCTGGTGCCGCAGATTCAGGAGACGCTGCCGAAAGGCATGACGATCGAGGTCGTCTACGACGCGACCGGGCAGATCAGCGCTTCGATCGAAGAGGTGTTCAAGACCATCGCCGAGGCGGTTGCCATCGTCATCGTCGTCATCCTTCTGTTCCTTGGCTCCTTCCGGTCGGTGATGATGCCGATCATCACCATCCCGTTGTCGCTGATCGGCGTCTGTTTCCTTTTGTTTGCGGTGGGCTATTCGATCAACCTGCTGTCGCTGCTGGCCATGGTGCTGGCGATCGGCCTGGTCGTCGACGACGCCATCGTGGTGGTGGAGAACATCCATCGCCATATGGAAGAAGACCACATGTCGCCGATGCAGGCCGCGTTCAGCGGTATGCGCGAAATATCGTCGGCCATCATTGCCATGACCATGACACTGGCCGCCGTGTTCGCGCCGCTGGCCTTCACCGGCGGCCTGACCGGCGCATTGTTCCGTGAATTCGCAGTCACGCTCGCCGGCTCAGTGGTGCTGTCGGGCGTCATCGCCATCACCATCACCCCGATGATGTCGGCACGCCTCCTGAAGTCCGGCACGCCGGGCCGTTTCCAGCGCATTGTCGACGGCGCCTTCGCTCGCGTCGAGCATGTCTATGAACGCGCCGTCACCGGGTCGCTCAATTATCGCCCATTGACGCTGATCATCGTGCTTGCGCTTGTCGGCGTCACCGGCTTCATGTTCACCAAGACCTCGAGCGAACTGGCGCCGGAAGAGGACCAGGGCTTTCTGCTCTCGATTGTGACAGGGCCGCGTTATGCGACCTCCGATTACACCGAGACATACGTCAACCAGATCCTCGGCCTGGTGAAGGATATTCCCGAAACACGGGCGCAGTTCTCGGCCGTCGCCTTCGGCGGCACGACAAACAGCGCCTTCGTCGGCTATGCCTTCAAGGATTGGGCGGAACGCAAGCGCAATTCGAAGGAACTGCAGGCCGACATCACGGCCCGTATCGCCAAAGTGGCCGGCGTCGAGGCCTTCGTCTTCGCGCCGCCGACGCTGCCCGGCTCTGGTGGCGGCCTGCCCATTTCCATGGTGGTGCGATCGACCGGCGCTTCCTCGGAAGTGTACGAGGTGGCCGAGCAGATCAAGAACAAGGCGCAAGCCTCCGGCCGCTTCATCGTCGTGCAGAATTCGATGGCCTATGACGCACCAGAGGTGACGGTGACCATCGACCGTGATCGCGCCGCGGCGTTGAACCTGCCGATCGCCGATATCGGCCGCACGCTGACCTTGCTGGTCGGCGGCGCCGAAGTGGCGCAGTTCGACCGTGACTCCAACAGCTACGACATCATCCCGCAGGTGCCGCAGGAGTTTCGCGACAACCCCGATAAGCTCGGCGAATACTTCGTGCGCAGCGTGACGGGCGAGATGGTGCCGCTCTCGGCGGTAGTCAAGATTTCGAACAATGCGGCGCCGGCGGCAATCGAGCAGTTCAACCAACTGAATTCGTCGACGATTTCGGCGCTCCCGCTGCCCGGCGTCACCACCGGCGACGGGCTGAAGGCGCTGGAGGACATCGCCAAGGAGAGCCTGCCCGACACCTTCTTCCTCGACTATTCCGGTCAATCGCGGCAGGAAAAGGAACAGGGCAACACCATCCTGATCGCTTTCGCGGCGGCCGTTGTCGTCATCTATCTGGTGCTGGCGGCGCAGTTTGAAAGCTTTCGCGACCCCCTGATCATCATGATGGCGGTGCCGCTGTCGATCTTCGGCGCGATCGTGCCGCTCAATCTGGGCCTCGGCACGCTCAACATCTACACGCAGGTCGGCCTGATCACACTGATCGGTCTGATCACCAAGCACGGCATCCTGCTGGTCGAGTTCGCCAACCAGCAGCGTGAAAAGCATGGCATGCGACGGCGCGACGCCATCATCGCCTCGGCCAAGGTGCGCCTGCGGCCGATCCTGATGACGACAGCGGCGATGGCGCTCGGCGTGGTGCCGCTGATCACGTCCAGCGGCGCTGGTGCCGCGGCCCGCTATTCGATGGGCCTGGTCATCTTCACCGGCATCCTGGTCGGAACCCTGTTC
>NZ_RZQI01000673.1:0-3329 GCF_003998335.1 Mesorhizobium sp. M7A.F.Ca.CA.002.05.1.1
GCGGCGTAAGAGTTCCTCGACCCGCCAATCTCATTCCAAATCATCGATACCGGGCGCGCGGCATGTTCGCTCCGCGCGGCCATTCTCATTCTTCGAAAGACCGACATGAACACCGGAACCGTGAAGTTCTACAATGGCCGGACCGGCTTCATTCAGCCGACCGATGGCGGCAAGGACGTCTTTGTCCATGTCAGCGCACTGGAGCGCGCCGGCTTCCCCGGCCTCGCCGAAGGCCAGAAGCTGCAGTTCGAGTTGGAGCGTGACACCAAGGGCCGCGAGTCGGCCGCCAATTTGCAAATGATCTGATCCGGCCGAATTCGATGAACGCTGACCACGGATGTACTGGCAGCTCTCGAAAGAGGCTTATTTCCAGCGACTGCCGGAAATAGGAAAGCGGGGCTCGTCCCCGCTTTTTTGTTTTCAGGACCGCTGCTTTGCATAGGTAAGACAATGCCGGACCGCACCACCCACTCCATCGCGCACTTCACCGCACCTTTCGTGCTCGGCGGACTGGAAGGGCAGCTGCCGGCCGGCGACTACGACATCGACCACGACGAAGAGCTGATCGAGGGCATGTCGCGGCTTGCCTGGCGCCGCGTCGCCACTTTCATCCATCTGCCGGCAAGGGCAGCGAAAAACCCGCCCACCAGCCAGCTTGTCGCCATCGATTACCTCGAACTCGAAACAGCGCTGAAGCGCGACAGGGAGAATGCAGCATGATCCGTTTCCAGCAGAATGCGCGCCCGCGCACCGACACACCCGCGCACCAGTTTTCGATCGGTCAGACCGTGCGCATGAAGAGCCGCACCGGCCTCGTTCAGAAGACCGCCGAACTGTTCCAGATCAAGAGCAGGCTGCCGGTCAAGGATGGTTCGCCGCAATACCGCATCCGCAGCGAGCAGGAGACCTATGAGCGGGTCACCACCGAAGACAATCTCGAACCGGCAGATCCGGTTGTTGCCGACAACCCCGTTGTTGCCAGCAACCCGCTCGTCTGAGACCCCACCGCCAAGCCAACACTGAAGCAGGAGCACGACATGTCCAAAGGTCAACAGCGTAGCAACCGCGAGACACGCAAGCCGAAGAAGGACAAGGTCGTGGCAAAGCCCGCCTCCCCGTTCGGTTCGTCGGTCAAGCAGGCGGAGAGCAGCTTGAAGCCGAAGTCGAAAGGCTGACAAACTGGAGGGCGCGCCTCGTGCGCCCTTTCCGTCGTCCTCTGTGAGGTGGCGAATTGACTGGACAGGCCTGCGCAATGCTCTGCCACGGAGGCGCGCTTGAATTTCGTCATCGAGTTCTACCGGTTGCGCGACGCCGACGAAGCCACTCTCGACAAGGTGTCGCTGGAGGCGCCGAACCTGCGCGCCGCGCTGCAGGACGCCACCGCGCTGTTCCACACGCTGGCGATGCCGCAAATCCCCGATCGCCTGCGCATCTGCGACGACAGTGGCAGCGAGCTCTATGCCGGCCCGGCCGACGGCGCCTATCCGGTTTAGAGCAGCGGTGCTGCCCCACGACTCCATTAAAGTTCACGTAAGATCGAGGCCCTAATATCCGCCTGAACCGGGCCGCTGCCGCGATTGGTGGCCGAGACGTTGCGGGCGACCACCCACGATCGCCGCTCATACCCGAAGGCAGGAGGCGCATGGACAGGTCGCGCATCATCGTGACGGCGGTGGTGTTGGCCATGCTGGGCGCCATCTTGCCAATCGCAGCTATGTTTCATCTCGCTTGGATTCAGGCCGTCCAAAAGGAACATGAGCGGCTGCAGCTGTTCGCCAGCCGCGCCATCGCCAGGGCCGACATCTCGCTCAACGATGCCACCGCCGCCTTGCGGCAGATCGACCAGTTCACCGGCATCCGCTGTTCGGCGGACCATATAGCCCGTATGCGGCAACTCACCATCAACACGCGCCCGATCGAAGAAATGGGCTATTTCGAAAACGGCCTGCTCAAATGCTCTTCCTGGGGACCGACCGAAGGGCGCGTTGCGCAATCCACCCCTGACTTCACCACCAGGGACGGCATTGCCGTCACCGCCCGCATGCAGCCGGTGATGAGCGAGGACCATTTTCTGATGGCGCTGCGATACAGGGATCACAACGTCCTTGTCGATCCGGTACGCTTTGTCGACGTCATCGTCGATCCCAGTGTCCAGCTCGCCTTGACGACGCAAACGGGCATCCTGCTTGGCGCGTTGAACGGCCCGAATCCTGCTCGTATCGAGAAGATCATCGCCGGTCCCGGCGAAGGCATCGATGACGATCTCCTGTTTGCCACGGCGCGCGGGACGGACTGGATTGCTGTCGCCACCGAACCGACAAGCCAGATCCTGGGCAGCGTTCGCAAGCAGCAATTCATGCTGCTTCCGCTCGGCGCCTTCATGGCTGCCTTCATCATCGGCGTGGTTGTGTGGCTGTCACGAAGGCGGCTTTCGCCCTTGGGAGAATTGCAGATCGCCGTGCGCAAGCACGAATTCATCGTCCACTATCAGCCGATCGTCGAGCTCAGGACCGGCAATTGCATCGGCGCGGAAGCGCTGGTGCGCTGGAAGCGGCCGAATGGCTCCCTGGTCCGGCCCGATCTTTTCATTCCGCTGGCGGAAGAGAGCGGCCTGATCACGGCGATCACCGATCAGGTCATTGCGATGGTTGTGTTCGACCTGAACAAGCTCCTGGTCGCCGATCGCTCGCTTCACATCGCCATCAATCTCAGCGCAACCGATGTCGGCACCGCGCGGGTCCTGCCTATTATCGAAAAGGCGTTGCAGCACACCGGAATCCGGCCCCAGCAAATCTGGCTCGAGGCCACGGAGCGAGGTTTCGTCGATATCAACTCGGCGCGTTCGACGCTCATTCGTGCCCGCGAACTGGGGCACGCAGTGGCAATCGACGACTTCGGCACCGGCTATTCCAGCCTGTCCTATCTCGAGGGGCTGCCGCTCGATGCGCTCAAGATCGACAAATCGTTCATCGATACGATCAGCACGAATTCCGCCACCAGTTCCGTCACCCCGCATATCATCGACATGGCCAAGACACTGAAGCTGAAGATCGTTGCCGAGGGCGTGGAAACGCAGGCGCAGGCCGACTATCTCGCCGAGCGCGACGTCGACTACGGCCAGGGCTGGCTTTTCGCCAGACCCATGCCTGCGTCCGAGTTCATCGCCTACTGTCGCCAGGTGGAGCCGACGGCTTGACGCCTGTCGTCCTCAACAAGGCGCAGCGTTCTCAGCACGGCCCGTCGCCAACGACGCGATAGTCCGCGGCGCGGGCTTCGCAGGAATTGGGGAAGGTACGCATCTCGCCATGCCGGCGGCCGCAGACCGGAGC
>NZ_RZQI01000674.1:0-3323 GCF_003998335.1 Mesorhizobium sp. M7A.F.Ca.CA.002.05.1.1
GCGCCCACCGAGAGCGAACTTGATCTTGCTGAACTGTTGGTGGAGCGCCTCCCGTCAGTCGAGCAGGTTCGCTTCGCCAACTCCGGCACGGAAGGCGTCATGATGGCGATCAAGGCGGCTCGGGCGTTCACCGAGCGGTCGAAGATCGTCAAGATCGAAGGTGCCTACCATGGCTCCTACGACTTCGCGGAAGTCAGCCTGGACAGTTCGCCCGCCAACTGGGGCGACATGCCTGCCTCAACGGCATACGCGAAAGGCACGCCGAAGGGAGTTCTCGATGATGTCATCGCGGTGCCGTTCAACGATACGGAGGCGCTGCGTGCCGTCTTCGACGCGCATGGCGACACGATAGCGGGTGTTCTGATCGACCCGATGCCGAACCGCGCCGGACTTATTCCCGCGCGAAAGGATTATCTCGACGCGATGGTCGAGATCGCTCATGCCGCCGGCTCGCTGGTGATCTTCGACGAGGTGATCTCGCTCCGCCTTGGCTATTCGGGGGCGCAGGGCCTGTGGAGCATCACGCCCGATCTGACGGCTCTCGGCAAGATCATCGGCGGAGGATTCCCGGTCGGCGCCGTCGGCGGCCGCGCCGACGTGATGGCGGTGTTCGATCCAACACAAGGCAAGCCCGCATTGCCGCATGGCGGCACCTTCACCGCGAACCCGGTGACGATGCGAGCCGGTCTGGCGGCGATGCGCGCGTTGACCCCGGCTAGCTTCGCGCATCTGGACGCTATCGGCAGCCTGCTTCGCGAGGGCATCACGGCCTCGCTTGCTCGCCATGGCCTCAACGGGCAGTGCGTCGGTCTCGGCTCGCTCTTCAAAGTTCATTTCACGGCGTTGCCGATCACGGACTACCGGTCAGTCTATCCGGGTGCGTCCGTACGCATGAAACTCGACCTGTTCCACAAGGGTCTGCTCGACCGCGGCGTGCTTTCGGCGAGTTACGGACTCTTCGCGCTTTCCACCTCCATGACCGAGGAAGACGCACGCGAGATCCTTTCCGCAATCGACGGCGCCCTCGCAGCAATCGCTCCGAAGCAATGACGTAGCGCGTCCAGCGCCGGATCCATCCGGCACGGGACGACGCAGCAACAGATGGAAGTCACATGACAGCTTCTCCTCACGTCGTCGTCATCGGTGCGGGTACCCTCGGTATGTGTTCTGCGCACGCGCTCGCGGAACAGGGCGCTCGCGTCACCGTCATCGACGCACAATCCATTGCGTCAGGATCCAGCGGCCGCTCGGTCGGGGTCGTTGGGACACAGCTCACGGATCCGTTCGAGATACAGCTGCGCATGCAATCGGTGCAGCGCGTCCGCCGGTGGCAAGAGCGCCTCGGTCTCGGCTTCAGCCCTATCGGCTACCTGCGTCTGGCGCGCACCTCCGAGCAGATGGAACTGTTCGCCCGCTCGGTGGAGATCCAGCGCGATGCCGGCTTCAGATCCAGGGTCTACCAGGCGAACGAGCTTCAGCAACTCGTGCCGCACTTGAGTTCAGATGGGCTCGAAGGCGGCATCTTCGGGCCGGACGACGGCTTCCTCGATCCCCACGAAATGTGCACGCTGCTGGCGCAACAGGTGAAGAAGCTCGGCTCCGAGGTGTTCCAGTTCCGCAAGCTGCTTGGTGCCGCGCGGACATCCGGTGGCTATCGG
Source organism: Mesorhizobium sp. M7A.F.Ca.CA.002.05.1.1 (assembly GCF_003998335.1). Lineage (NCBI taxonomy): Bacteria > Pseudomonadati > Pseudomonadota > Alphaproteobacteria > Hyphomicrobiales > Phyllobacteriaceae > Mesorhizobium > Mesorhizobium sp. M7A.F.Ca.CA.002.05.1.1. The sequence continues at coordinate 1,659 of NZ_RZQI01000674.1, forward strand.
TTGGACACCAGCAAAGGGCCGATCGGCTGCGACTTCGTCGTGAATGCGGCAGGCGCCTGGGCGCCACGCGTTGCCGAGATGCTCGGACAGACGCTGCACATCCACCCCGAGCGCCACGAGGCGCTGACAATCCACTTGGACGCGCCGCTCCCGTACACAATGCCGATGGTCATGGATCTGGTGAACGGGCAGGGCACCGGACTCAACTTTCGGCACGAGAAAGCGGGCGAGCTCATCGCCGAGATACACAAGGTAAGTTCGCCGTCGCCCGAAGATCCGGACAACTACAACGAGCAGTGCGAGGAAGGGTCCAAGGTCATGCTGGCCGAGATGCTGATCGAACGCCTGCCTGATCTGCCGGGCGCCCGGCTCGGCCGGGGCTGGGCAGGCCTCTACCCTGTCACCGCCGACCACCGTCCCTATGTCGGACCAGTCGATCAGTCGGAGCCCGGTCTGATCACCGCGGCCGGTGCGGGCGGCTACGGGATTCAGCTTGCGCCGGTGATTGGGCTGATCGTCGCAGACTGGGTGCTCAAGGGCTCTCCCGCATCGATCCCAGGCACCGAAAGTCTCGCTCCAACTCCGGAAAGAAACGTTCCGGGCACACATACTGCGGCGGCTTGACCAGTGGGACACCGGCGTTAGCGCAAGGACAAAGAAGCCATGCCCGAGGCAGAAAATATCGTACGCATCAAGAACATCAACGTGATCTATGGCGGCCATCACGCCGTGAAGAACGTCTCGCTCGACATCACGCGCGGCGAGGTCGTGGCGATCGTCGGACCCAGCGGCGCGGGGAAGAGCACGCTGCTGCGCGCGATCAACATGCTCGAACAGCCGTCATCCGGCACCCTTGAAGTGGGTGCCATCCGGTTTTCGGTCGACCGCAATCTGTCCGCCGGAGAGCTGCTGAGGCTCCGACGTTCCACCGGGATGGTTTTCCAGTCCTTCAACCTGTTTCCGCACATGACCGTGCAGCGCAACATTTCGCTGCCGCAGATGCGGGTTCTGGGGCGCACCAAGGAGCAGGCGGACGCGCGCACCGCCCAATTGCTCGAACGCGTACACCTTACGGACAAGGCGCAAGCCTATCCGGCGCGCCTGTCGGGTGGCCAGCAGCAGCGTATCGCGATCGCACGCGCCCTGGCTCTTGACCCCAAGGTGATGCTCTTCGACGAACCCACGAGCGCCCTGGATCCCGAACTCGGGCTTGAGGTGTTGGCCGTGATGCGCGAGCTCGCCCAGGAAGGCATGACAATGATCATCGTCACGCACGAGATCGCCTTTGCCGCAGACGTCGCCGACCGCGTAATCGTCATGGCTAATGGAGAGATCATCGAGCAGGGTCCGCCTGATGCCGTGATCCGCAATCCGTCGTCGCCCCGCACGCGGCAGTTCTTCCGTGCCGTGGTCGATCGCAGATGATCGACCTGCTGGTTTCACTGCTCAGAGGCGTTCCGGCCACGCTGCTGGTGACCTTCGGCGCTTTCGGAGTCGGGGCCATCGCAGCCATGCCGCTGGTGCTGATGCGACGTTCCCGGTTGCTTCTGCTAAGCGCGCCGGCGCGCCTATACATCGACGTTGTCCGAGGAATCCCGCCGATCGTCTGGCTGTTCATTATTTTCTTCGGATTGGGCAGCGGAGTGATCGTTCTCAGTTCATATC
>NZ_RZQI01000675.1:0-3322 GCF_003998335.1 Mesorhizobium sp. M7A.F.Ca.CA.002.05.1.1
TCGGCATCCTGATCGGGCTGGCGCTGGCCGGCCTCGCCGCGGTGACGCTGACCATCCCGTTCGCGCCGAGCCCGGCGGTGATCCTGCTCGCCGTCGGCTTTTCCGCCCTGATCGGCATGGTGTTCGGCTTCTTCCCGGCATTGCGCGGCGCCAGGCTCGATCCGATCGACGCGCTAAGGCACGAGTAGGGCAACCCGGCCGGAACGCAGCCAGCCCGAGCCGGTTTTGCACAGCCTTCGACATTTCCACCTGGTCCCGCCACTGTCGCCGCGCCGTTCGCGATGCTAGGGCAATTCACCCTGGGCGGAGGAATAGCGGATGAGCAAGAAGGCGCGACTGGTCCTGGCGATGGTGATCATCGAGGCAGGTCTTGCAGGCATCTGGTGGTATCTCGCCCGCTTCGGCATGGCCAATCCCGATCGCGTCACCGCTGACTTCCAGGCAGTCGTCGGCCAGACCATGGGAATGGCGATGGGCGGCTTGCTCGGCATCGGCTTTATCCTGTTCCTCGTCGCCGCACGCAACGGTCGCAACGCGGCACAGAATAAGACGCGCCCTTAATTCCCGTTTGCGAAATGCCACTCGATCAGCGGCTTCATGTGCGGTGACAGCCCGACCGGCAGGTCGGCGGCATGGCGGATGATCACCGGTCCCTCGATCTCCGGCTCGGTCTCGGTGGCGACGAAGGCTGAGATGCGCCTGGCGATCTCGTCGGCGGGCGCCGCCGCGTGGTAGCGGCGAAAGATCACCGTGCCGCTGCTGGTCGACATGGCATGGTAGCGCTTGCCGCGTTCCGCACCTGACAGGTCGAGCCCGGTTTCCTCGCGCACCTCACGGATCATGTTGAAATCGACGTCGACCAGCCCATCGCGAAAATCGATCGGCTCGAACGAGCCGGCGGCGAAATAGACGCGGCCGGCGTTGACTGTGTGAGGACCCATGCGGATCGCCACCAGCGCATTGTCGCCGGCCACCAGCATGGCATGGGCATAGGCATGCTCGGCGCCCGAATTCTCGCGCCGCTTCCGCCACAGCATGAACGTCGAGTAATTGACCGCGTGGCAGCGGCCGACGAGACGGCTGTCGCGGTAGGCAAGTTGCGACAGCAGCACCACCATGCCGTCGAACAGCGCCGGATTGGCGGCGATTTCGTGCTGCCAGTTCTCGGCGATCGCCTCTGCATTGTCCCTTGCGAAAGGGTGCGGACCGGGATCGAGCCGGACGTCGATGTCGTCGACCGGCAGGATGACGTTGCGCGGGAGGTCGAAACTCATGCGTCAGGTCATGTCCAGCGTGATCGCCACTGGGCAATGGTCCGATGCCTTCGGCCGGTCCCAGCCGGCGCGCGGAAACCGCTCGACCTCCTGCCCCGGCGGAAAGATGGTGCGCCAGGGCTGGCCGTTGCGGATGATGTCGGGAACGGCCGTTGCGTTGCTGGCGGCGAGCCCCTTCGACAACAGGATGTAGTCGAGCTGGCACAGATGCCGCTCTTCGGGTCCTCGCGTGTGGTAGAAGCTCCAGCGGTTCATCTCCGGCCGCCTCTCGACGACATTTTCGCAAAAGCCGCCTGCCGTCAGCACGTTGATGCAGGACAGGGCTTCGTCGACCACCTCGAAGCGATAGCCGTCGATCGCATCGCCGGCCACCTTCACGCGCTGGCGATAATCATTCATGTCGCCGCAGATCGCCCAGCTCTTGTCGGCGGCATAGTCCTTGCCGAAGCGCTCCTCGATGATGCGGCGCACGGCCTGCGCTTCGGCGATGCGCACCGGCATCGTCGCCTCGCGCCCGTCGAGCCCGTTGCGCGGCGAGCCCATCGACTTGAAATGCACGAGATAGAGCGTCAGCGGCACGCCGCCCACGGTGATGTCGATCTCCAGGCAGTCGCGCCGGAAAATGCGCTCATTGGCCTGATTGCCCAGTGCCTCGAGTTCCGGCGTGTGCAGCCCGAACTGCTCGTAGGTGACATAGGCATGGCTGGTCATGCGCACGAATTCGATCGGCTGGCCCTGCGCGGTCTCGTTGCGCATCATCACGGCAACGTCGATGCCGCGCGAATCATTGCCCGATGTGGTGTATTTCTGCCGGTAGCCCTGCCCCACCATCTTGAACAAATAGCCGTATTCGAACGCCTTTAACGCCTCGATATTGTCGACTTCCTGCATGCAGATGATGTCGGCGCGGGTGGCAGCGATCGCCAGCGCCGTCAGTTGGCGCGTGTCGTCGGACTGGGCGATGGCGCGGGCCTGCTCCAGGATCCTGTATTCCGCCTCGCTCTGGATATCGAACAGCGCCAGCGTTCGATCCTCGTTGAGCTGGTTGCGATAGCCGGAAAAATCGAACCTGTTCATCAGGTTCTCGACATTGAAGGTGGCAAGGCGCAGCGACATGCCATGACCTTTGCCCGCAAGTGCTTCGGAAAACAAGCGCGCAGGACCACCATCTGAGATCGATTGGTCCTGGGTGCGTTCGCGTCATGGTTGACGGAACCTTTCCGTTCATCCGCCGTTCAGATGCAAACATCCATTGTTGCCCCATTCCTCGGGTGGGCGCGGGGCCTGTAACTCTTGGAGAGTGCAATGAATTCGCTCTTTTCTTCCACGGTCAAATCGGGGCTGATAGCCCTCGGTATCCTTTCCGGCGTCACGGCACCGTCCGCCGCCGGACCGATCATGCAGCCGGATCTGTCGATACCCACCAGCACGGCGGCGCCGAATGTCACGCCTGTCCGCGACAGCTGGGCGGGCGGCAACAACCGTCAGTTCAACAATGATTGGAGATGGCGCCGGTCGGGCAACTGGAACGGCGGCCGTCGACACTGGCAGGGCGGCGGCGGTCACTGGAATGGCGGAGACAACTGGCGTTGGCGCCATGGTCGCCATCACTATCGCGGCGGCCGTTATTACGATGATGGCGCGAGTGCCGCGATCCTGGGCCTTGGCCTGGGGCTCGGCCTCGGCAGCATGTACAACAATTACGACTACTACGATCGGCCGGCGCCGCGCCGCTACTACCGCGCGGGACGGCTTTCGAGCGCCCATGTCCAATGGTGCTACAACCGCTACCGGTCGTACCGGGCCTACGACAACACCTTCCAGCCCTACAACGGCCCGCGCCAGCAGTGCTACTCACCCTATTGAGCTGACCTGTAGCTGAGCTGACCGACAGAATGAAAAACGGCGCCACTTGGCGCCGTTCAGACTGCTGACAAACCCCGTCGATTTTCGGCGGGGTTTTTTGTTATGTGATTGAAGTGTCTTGGACTGTTTGTGTCAGGAGATTTTGACAAGAGGCATTGAGCCTCATGCGCGGGCCGGCTTGG